>CANEVG010000034.1 GCA_947442095.1 Sphingomonadaceae bacterium | reverse complement strand
TTTGAATGGAAGACCCCAAGCAGTTGGGCTTCGTCGAGTTCTGTCAGCGCCCCTCGATACATATTGCCGGCATTGTTGATAAGCACATCAAGCTTGCCGCCATGGGACAGGGCTGCCGCGATCATCGCCGCGCGGTCAGCCGCCACGGTTACGTCGCCGGTCACCGTCGCACAGCCGATATCGGCCGCCACCGCGCGGATCCTGTCTGCGCGCCTGCCGCTGATGATGACGCGGGCACCTTGCGCCACGAAATACCGCGCCATTGCTTCGCCAAGCCCGGAACCACCGCCTGTAATGAGAATACTTTTGCCCGCAATATCAGCCATGCAATCTACCTTCCGCTTGGTAAGTGAGCCTTAGCCGGCGGCGTCCCCATGCAGCCATTCGAGCAATCCAGCCAGGATCGCGGCATGCGCTGGATGTTGCAGCGAGGCCCCATCATGCCCCAGCGTATCGACTGCGATTTTGCCGGTGCCGTGCAATCTGCGCCATATCACCGGGACCGCGCCATGTCCGGCATCGGCAGAGGCCAGAACCTCGCAATCGCTGGCAAGGCCCATGTTGTGATAGACCTCGTCCGCCAGTGTGAAGCAGCGTTTGCCCTTGCTGATTATGGCTCCGGCGGGGGTGAGACCCGCGGTGACGGCGCCAAGAGGCGGATGGAACGAGTGTTCCCAGTGCCAGCCTCCTCCAAGCATATCGATCCAGCTTGGCTGGTTGTCCCAGCAGATCACCGCCGTATGCAGCGCAAGTAGGCTGCCGCCGCCCGCAACATGGCCTGCGATCTGTGCCATGTCCGCATCATCCAGCAAGACGCCCCATTCCGCGCGATCTGCAGCGTGGCGTTCGGCCTGGGTCATCGACCAGCGCAGCGCGTTGACGGCAAGGATACTGCGACGACCGGAGATCAGCTTTATGGCTTCAGAAATGCTCGCCGTAACCGTGGTTCGCAGCCCTATGCCTTGCGCAATGCTGGCAAGTGCAGCCGAAGATTCGGCAAAAGGATGCCGATAGCCATCGCTGTAGATGACCAGTGGGGGTTCATTCATTGCCGCGCGGCAGGTTCTTGAGCACGGCGTGGGTGACGCCGCCATCGATCACCAGATCGTGCGCATTGATATAGCTGCCCGCTTCGCTGTCGAGGAAGCAGATGGCATTGGCAATATCCTCGGGCGAACCGAGACGGGCGAGCGGCACCCCGCCGGTGCGGCTGGCGCGCACTTTGGGGTCGGCATAGATCGGCGCGGACATGCCGCCATCGATGAAGCCAGGCGCCACACTGTTGAAGCGCAGCCCGTTGACGCCGTACTCCAGCGCGAATTGCTTCATCAGTTGCAATACGGCGCTTTTGGTTGCGGGATAAGCTCCGGCGCCAGGGCCAGGGCTATACGCGTTGATCGAGGTGAGCGAGACGACATGGCCAGACCCGCGCGGGACCATGCGCCGCACCGCCTCGCGCGTCATAGCAAACACGCCGATCAGATTGATATCGACGACCTGGCGGAAGTCCTCCACTGACAGCTCCCCCAGTTGACCGAAACGCACGATCCCCGCATTGTTGACGACAAGGTCTGGTACGTCGCCGATAGCATCGAACAACCCGCTGACCGCAGCGGCATCGGACACGTCGGCGAGATGGCCTGTCAGGTTTTCATGGGAAGCAACCAGCTCGGAAATGCTGGTCGCATTCACATCGGCTATGGCAACGCGGTATCCTGCAGCGAGCAGGGCCTGGGCAATTGCAGCGCCGATGCCTGCGCCGCCGCCCGTCACAAGCGCAAGTTTCATGAACGGCTATCCTTTGTGAACTGTACCGGGAAGGAGCCCCAATTGGGGCGTTTTGTGCCTGCATCTGGCACTGGCGGATCACTTTCGATTGTTCGCGCACCGCAGCCCAGCAGCTCACACAACACCAGCGCTACGATGCCGAGTTGAGCCTCGCCGGGATCTGAGCCGGGTTTGGCAACAACGCCGCCGTCCAACTCCCGGCCGAGACAGGTGTGCAGCCCGATGCCGAAGGCGAGGCCCGAACGCAGCACATTGCCGGGGATGGTGCGGTCAGGATCGAACAGGTCCGCATCTGCACCAAACACTGCCAGATCGCGGTTCGCCCGGAACAAGTCGAGTTCAACTCGGTCGCCAGACCCCAGTTCTCCCGCGCCCGCGACATGCATCGAGCAAGTCGTGTTGCGCCAGGCTTCGGGGCTGGCGGGGTGCAGACGCAGCGCTTCATGCACGCAATGCTGCACGAAGATAGCATCATCGAGGCGGGCCCAGCGCGCGGCATCATCGCTTGCCCAGTGCAGGATCTCGTGGAGCGCATGGACGATCGCGTTGGCGGTCGAATGCGCGCCCGCCTGCATGTAGAATGCGATCTCGCGCAAGATCTGATGCTCTTCCAGTTCCAGCGCGTCATTGCCCATGAGCAGCGTTGTCAGCACGTCGCGCGGCAGCTCTGCTTCTGAAATTTCACCCGCGGCGCAGGCGGCGATCAGCGCGCGCCGCCGGGCCAGCGACGGTTGGAAGAAGTCGCTTTCGAAATCGGCCATCACCGCCGTGACCTCGCGATTGATGTCGGCGTGGTCGCGGGTCGAATGAACCATGGTGGCGCCTTCGCTGAGCTTCTTGGTGATGGCGATGAGGCGCTCGGTTTCCTCAGCTGTTCGCAGCGGTCGGTCGATCCCGGCAAAATCCGAGGTCAGGTTTACTGTAAGACGGTATCCAAGCCGGATCAGGTCACCGCCCCCGGCGGCGCGGTAAGGCGCCATGGTTTGCTCCAGCGTCTTGGGAAAAACCTCTTTCTCATAGTAATGGAAGAAGTTGCGGCGAAAGACCCTGACCTCGACCGCGCGCCGCAGCCCATGCTCCTCGCCGTGCAGTGTCAGCAGCACCCCGTCCATGACGACTTTGCCGGCATCATAAAGCGCTTGTTTGAGATCCCGGTTGCGCAGGGCGGTTTCGCAGTCGCTGAACGAGGTTATGCGGTGAATGCTCATCAGATGATCGCCCGCTCCCGGTCGAAGCGGACGGGATAGCGTGCCCAGGAAATGCGCGTAATGCCTTGGTCGAGCGCTGCCTTGTCATCGGGATCGGCGTGTATACCGGCCTCTAGCAGGGCCTTGACGATCAGCGGCACTGTGCCGAACTGGTGATCGGCAGGCGTGGTATCCTCGCGCGGCTCGACCCCGATTGCCAGATTACGCCCAAGGCAGGCATGCGCGCCAAGACCCATCGAGATGCCATGGGCAAAGGCCTGCCCGACAACGGCCCGGTGCGGGTCGAAGTGATCCGGATCGGGTCCGAACACGGCTTCCTCCCGGTTTGCCTGGCGCAGATCGATGACGATGGTGTCGCCTTCGTTGGCTGAGCTGCCATCACCAAGTGTGACCGGGCAAAGTGCACGCCGTTTGGCGACAGGGCTGGAGGGGTGCAGACGCAGGCTTTCGAAAACGCATTGCTGGATGAAAAACGGGTCTGAAGCGAGGCTCGCAATATCTTCGGGATGTGCGTTTACCCATTCCAGTATTTCGTGGATCGCGTGGGTCAGCGAATGGATGGTGGTGTGGGCGCCTGCCATCGTAAAGAAGATGCCCTCCTGCAGGAACTCCTGCTCGGTCATGCCGAGCTTGTCCTCGTCCATGACCAGCGCCATTAGCACATCCCGCGGCAAGGCATCGGCAGGCATTTTTCCTGCATCACATTCGGCCTTGAGTGCCCGGCGGCGTTTCAGTGAGGGGGCAAGGAACCGGTCCCGGAACTGTTCCATGGCGCGCTCAATGCGGGCGCGCTTTTCGGGCACATCTTCGGGACGTGACTGGCCAAGCGCAGGGGCGAGGCTGAACGCCTTGAGCAGCCGCAGCAGTTCGGCGGTCTCCTCGGCCGAACGCTCGGTCCGGTCAATTCCGGTAAAATCGACGGTGAGGTTCATCATTACGCGATAGCCGATGTCTACCAGATCGCCTTTACCAGCGACCAGAAACGGATCGAGCGTTTCCGACAGCGTCTGCGGCATGATGTTCTTTTCGTAGTCGACGAAGACGTTCTTGCGGAACACTGTCGCTTCGACATTGCGTCGTGCACGGTGTTCTGCGCCATGCAGATTAACGAGGCAGCGCTCCATCATCAGCGATGCGGCGTCATAGAGCGACTGGCGCAACTCGCCCTGTCGCAGGGTTTTGGCGCAGCCTTCGAAGCTGGTGATCGTGTGTCCACTCATTCGCCAGCCTTCCAATGACCGGTGGCAAGCCGTGTAGCAGCGACCCTGGAATAGTTTGAAACGCGCCATGATGGCGGGTCGCGCCGCTCGGGCAGTGGCGTCGCCAGATCGGTCGCTTTGCCCGCCTGAAATACCTGCCGAATGCCGTCTTTTCTGCCGAGCAGGGTCACGTCTTGCGTGCAATCACCGGCTACCACGATGATGTCGGCATCCTTGCCGAGCTCAAGCGTGCCGACGCGCTCGGCAAGCCCAAGCGCCCGCGCGCCCTCGAACGTGGCGCAGCGTAGCGCCTGCAGCGGCGTGAGCCCGAGGTTGTCGACAAGGATCTGCAATTCGCGCCAATGCCACTCGCCATAGGGCGTGATCGAAAACCCGCTTTCGGTGCCGCATGCCAGCGGCACTCCGGCGTCATAGGCGATGCGCAGCTGGCGGCTACTTTCTTCGATTTCTTTCGCAAACAGGTCCTGCAGATAGGCGCTGGCCCCGATCCTCTGCCCATGATCGGCCAAAACTGCCTGGAAAGTGAGCGTCGGCACAATCGGCACTTTCGTGGCGATCACCGCCTCCAGCGCCGCATCATCCATATACGTCGCATGGAGGATCATGTCGAACCCCGCGCGCGCGGTGTCGCGGGTGCTGGCGGCGTTGCGGCAATGCCCGACGATCGGCAGCCCAAGATCGTGTGCGGTCGCGGCGGCGAGCACAAGTTCCTCGAACGACCAGACCTGAATCTCGCCCTCGCTGCGCTGGCGCGGGATCAGGCCGGTGACATGGATCTTGATCCAGTCCGCCCCGCGCTTGGCCTGGCGGCGGATTTCGGCGACGATATCATCCTTGCTTGGCGTTACCTTGAGATAACCGATGCTGCCTTCATCAGGCACCAGCAGTCCGGCCGTCCCGCCGACTGAGGTGAACAGCGCATTGCCTCCGCACAGCATGCGCGGTCCCGGCGTGATGCCGCACTCAATCGCATCGCGAAGGTCCAGCGACACATCGAAGATGGTATCGGCATCGAACATTGTGGTCACGCCGGCGCGCAGCACTTTGCGCACGTTGTAGGCGGCGATGATCGCGGCAAGGCCTTCGCGGCGGTGGAAGAATAGCTCGTCGTTGCTAAACGGTTCGTCAAAGCTGATGTGGCAGTGCGCATCGACTAGACCCGGCATGACCGTCATGCCCCCGGCGTCAATTCGTGTCACCTTGCGGTCGGCGCAGTACGCCAACGCTTCTGGTCCGCGCGCCAGAATCCTGTCCGAGAAAGCAATAGCTTCGAGCTGTGGAGGGCTACCACTGCCGTCGAACAGTATGCCGTTTTCGATCAGCGTGATGTCTGCCGCTTCCAATGTGCCTCTCCATTCTCTGTTAGAATTTTTATATTCATTTCGATAGAATGGCAAGCAATCAACTTGCCTCTGGGGTTCAAGCGCGATTATCGTTTTGAAGCAATGTCGATGTGTTGCTTCAACGGGCTTTCACGTTGGTTGGTCGCCCCTGCAATGTCGCGTTCGTTGTTGCGGCTTAGCGTCCATTCTTGCAGAAACCCTTCGCAGTTTATGTCGTTCTGGGATGCCGGTCGGGGAGGCGCTGAACGAC
Source organism: Sphingomonadaceae bacterium (assembly GCA_947442095.1). Taxonomy (GTDB): domain Bacteria; phylum Pseudomonadota; class Alphaproteobacteria; order Sphingomonadales; family Sphingomonadaceae; genus Novosphingobium. The sequence continues at coordinate 9,258 of CANEVG010000034.1, read as the reverse complement.
GGCTTCTGACAAGAGTTGCCGTTCGGCATGTCGCATGCGGACGGCGCAAGTGACCCAAAGCACGAACCCATAGATCGGTGCCTGGGGCCCGCGGGTTCCTGCACTGGAGGCTTGCCTACGCATGCGCTCGAAACCGATGGCGTCCGCACGATCTCCTTGATCGGCCGCCCCTGCTCGAAATAGGCACGGCGTATCTGGCCAGCCAGGTTCCACACTTATCATCCCCAAAAGACCTTCCCGACAGCCAAAAGCCAACGGAAAGGAAACTGACACGCAGCGTCAGAGGGGTCATTATTGGACGCGAAATCTGCCCCTCAGGGGGTCGTTATTGCTCGCGAATTTACAGTTCAGTCCCGCATCTCAACTCTGCCCTATCGCGCACGGTTGCTTTGGCATACCCTCGGTTCCAGTGCATTGCTAGGAGGCGACATGACGGGAACGCGTCTGATTTATCGTTCGCAGCCTTTCGGCTTTGATGCAGCCATGCTGGCCGGCATTCTGTCAACCGCGCGGCGCAACAATCCGCGGTGGGGTATCACCGGCGCGCTGATTTGCCGTCATGACGTTTATCTGCAGCTTATTGAGGGGCCGTCAGACTCGATTGAAGCATTATACTCGCGCATTCTGAAAGATGATCGGCACCTCGATGTCCGCCTGCTCCTCCAAGAAGAAATGAACCAACGACTGTTTCCGACTTGGGCCATGCTCGATGACGAAGCGCCCTCGCTGTTCTGGTCAGCCGAAGATGTTGCCAAGGGCGCGCTCGAGGCTGCCAGCCCAGATACGCTGCTCGCACCATTTCTTCTGTTGAGTAAGGCTCATCCGGACTGAAGCTTTCATTTGCGCCAGTCCTTGGATTTTTGATCCCGGGAGTTGGTGGGCCGAATCTCATGTAAATCTTTGAGGTACCCCGAGCCATGCTTTACAGATGGCGTCGCATGGCGCGAAACCCTTGAGTGTCTCAAGGCGCCGCCGGAAGTTACATGCGGTGACGAAGTCGGCAAGGTTTTGCCGAAGCTGATCGTCCTTGGCGTAATCATAGCGTTTGACCGTGGTGCGTGAGGCAGTGATCGTCGAACACGGAGTATCCGGAGGGGCAAATGGCACACGCAGACATCGGTCTCGGTAACTGGTTCAACCGGCGGACGCAGCAGACGCCCGATCGGCCCGCGCTAACCTTTGAAGGGGTGACGCGCAGTTTTGCCGAAATGCAAACTGACATCGATCGGCTGGCCACCGCGCTGAAAGCGGCGGGACTTTGCCGCGGGGACCGGGCCGCGTTTCTGGGGTTTAACCAGCCAGTCTATTTCGATTTGCTGTTTGCGGCGGCGCGGCTGGGCGCCATTTTCGTACCGTTGAACTTCCGGCTGACCGGGCCGGAACTGGACTATATCATCAACGATGCCGGGGTTCACACGCTGGTGGTCGATGGCCCGCACCGGCCGATCATCGATGGCATTCGCGATCAGCTATGCTGCCGGCTTTACCTCTCTGCTGATGGGCCAGCGCCGGGCTGGCAGCCAGTCAATGATTTCGTCGGAAATGCGACAGCGCTGCTTGATGCCCAGGCCACCGCCGAAAATGATATCGCCGTCATCATGTATACCTCCGGCACCACAGGCCGACCGAAAGGGGTCATGCTGACACACGGCAATTTCTGGTGGGCCAATGTCAATGCCATGCTCGGCGCAGATTTCAGCGAACATGACATTTCCATCGTCATGGCACCGTTGTTTCATATCGGCGGACTGAACACAAACGCGCTGGTTACATGGCAGAAGGGCGGCCACATCATCCTTCATCGCAGCTTCGATCCCGCTCGCTTCCTGGCCGATGTGGCGCGCTATCGCGTCACCGGGACATTCGCTGTTCCCGCCATGCTGCTGTTCATCAGCCAGCACCCGGATTTCGCCATTGCCGACTTGTCGAGCCTGCGGTTGATTGTCTGCGGCGGTGCGCCCGTACCCGAACCGCTGCTGCGGCTCTATAACGCGCGCGGTGTTCCAGTAAACCAAGGCTATGGACTGACCGAGACAGCACCTTCCGGCACGTACCTCGGAAACGATTTTGCCCTTTCCAAGCTTGGATCGGCAGGCAAGGCGGCGTTTTTTGTCGACCTTCGCGTTGTCGGGCAAGATGGTCGCACGCCGCTGGACGCAGGGAAGCGCGGCGAAATCATCATGCGCGGGCCCCACATTATGCGCGGCTACTGGAACAAGCCCGATGCCACTGCCGCCGCCATCGACGCCGAGGGCTGGTTCCACACCGGCGACATCGGCTACCTCGACGAGGACGGCTTCCTCTATATCTGTGACCGGCTGAAAGACATGATCATCAGTGGAGGTGAGAACATCTACCCGGCCGAAGTCGAAGCCGTGCTCTATGCGCACTCTGCCATTGCCGAAATCGCAGTGATCGGTGAACCCTGCGAGAAATGGGGCGAAAGCGTTACCGCGTTCGCAGTGCTCAGGGCCGGGGCCAATCTCGACCTTGACGAACTGCGCGGCTGGGCCACCGAACGGTTGGCGCGCTACAAGCTGCCCACTAGGCTTGAGATCATCGAAGCGCTGCCGCGCAATCCGGCCGGCAAGGTGCTGAAATTCGAACTTCGTGGCCGCTTCCAGCTTTAGGATGATAAAGGATCGGGTTCGATGACTGGCTTCGACAGATGGCGCGCACGTTCGCCCTTTTACAACGAGACGCATGATGCCGTCGCGGCTAGCGTCCGGCGGTTTGTCGAGCGCGAAGTGGCTTCGAATATCGATCGCTGGGAAGTCGAAGGCGAATTGCCGCGCTCGCTCCACGTCGCGGCGGCGCAGGCGGGTATTCTGGGCCTCGGTTACCCGGAAGAGTTTGGCGGATTTAGCGACGGCTTCGACATCTTCCACGGCCTCACGCAAACTGAGGAACTCTGCAGGGTGGGCGCGGGAGGCCTCAGTGCGTCGCTCATGACGCACAGTATCGGCTTGCCGCCGATCCTGGCGACGGGATCGACTGAGCTGAAAAACAGGATCGCGCCCGGGGTGCTGGCCGGGACCACTCTCATTGCCCTCGGCATTACCGAGCCTTCGGGTGGGTCTGATGTCGCAAACTTGAAGACCCGCGCCATTGCCAAGGGCGGTCACTATGTCGTGAACGGTTCGAAAACCTTCATCACCACCGGGATGCGGGCCGATTATCTGACAACCGCGGTGCGAACGGGAGGCGCTGGCGCAGGCGGCGTCTCGCTTCTGCTCATCCCGATGGATGCGTGCGGCGTGTCACGGACCCGCCTCGACAAGATGGGCTGGCGCTGCTCGGATACGGCGACGATCCACTTCGAAGACGTGGTTGTGCCCAAAGACAACCTGATCGGGCCTGAAAATGCTGGTTTCCTTGGCATCATGCGCAATTTCAACCACGAGCGGCTGGGGATGGCGATGGGGTGCTGCGGCTTCGCCCGCGTCTGCCTAGACGAAGCCGTCGATTGGGCACAGCAGCGCGAGACCTTCGGCAAGGCCTTGGTGAAACACCAGTCGATCCGGATCAAGCTGGCCGATATGGCACGCCAGATCGACGCCACGCAGGCCTGGGTCGATCTTTGTGCCTGGCAGGTGCAGAATTCCTGTGATCAGCCGGCCGACTTTGCACTACTCAAGGTGCAGGCGACGCAGATGCTGGAGCGGGTTGCGCGTGATGCGGCGCAAGTGCTTGGCGGGGCTTCATACATCACCGGCTCGAAGATTGAGCGCATTTACCGCGAAGTGCGGGTCAACGCGATCGGGGGCGGCTCGGAGGAAATCATGCTCGACCTTGCGGGACGGCAATTGTTCGGATGACCGTCGAACCGGCTTGATCTGACGGCAATAGGCTGCAACCGAGCCTCGATTCTGGCCACAGCGCATCGCAGGTGGCCCGCGTTCCTCTGATGGCCGGCTCATTACGTTCCATCCGCTCTGCACGCCCAAGGCTATCGTGCATAAGATCTCGCGACAGTCGACGTCCGTCGATCCCCACCGCCGATCCAAAAGGGCAGGAAAGTCCGAGGCCCGGTCATCCGCGCCCGCGAAGATGGGCCGGCGGCCTCGAGAGCGGCCAGGCTTTCACTAGCACTTTGCAGAAGTGGACTAGCTCGGGCTTGTGGAGGACCCTCCCAAGCAATGCGACCACCGAGTGCCAGTTGAGGACGTATCAGAATGCCTTACCAGCTCTTCGACCTAAGCGGGAAGGTAGCTCTCGTGACCGGAGGAAACGGCGGCATCGGCCTCGGCATGGCGGAGGCCCTCGCGCAGGCAGGGGCGTCCGTTATCATCTGGGGAACGAACCCTGCAAAAAATGCTGCAGCCAAGAGCAGCCTGGAGGCAACCGGAGCACGCATCGCCAGCGAGATCGTCGATGTGTCGGACGAACGAGCAGTTATCGAGGCCATGGAGACGGCGGTCGCTGAATTCGGCCGTGTTGACACGGTCGTGGCCAATGCTGGTGTTGGCGGCGGTTCTCCGTTCGCCGAGTTTCCGACCGAGCAATGGCGCAAGGTCATGGCGGTCAATCTGGACGGCGTGTTCTTCACCTTGCGCGAGGCATGCAAGCACATGAAGGCGCGCGCCGAAGCGGGCGATCCGGGGGGGTCGCTGATTGCGATTTCGTCGACCTCGGCTATCCACGGTGCGGCACGCAACCAGGCCTATGGAGCGGCCAAGGGGGCCCTTTGTTCGCTGGTTCGTGCGACAGCCGTCGAGTTTGCTCGCTACGGCGTGCGCGCCAATGCGGTTCTTCCGGGCTGGACGGTCAGCGAAATGACGCAGGCCGCGCAAGCGAACGAGAAGTTCAACCGGCAGGTGATTTCCCGCGTGCCCTTCAGGCAGTGGATGGAGCCTGAGGATTTCGGCGGGATCGCGGTCTATCTCGCCTCCAATGCATCGCGGTTCCACACCGGAGACAGCATCGTCCTCGACGCGGGTTACACGATTTTCTAACTGTGCTGGAGTTGCCCAAATGGAAGATGCGTCCTCGTCGTTGGTGCTGAGCGACACGCCGCAAGCCGGTATTCGTCGGTTGACACTGAATCGCCCAGAGAAGCGCAACGCGCTCTCGAATGCCCTCAGGACGGAGCTGTTCGCGGCGCTCGAAGAGGCGGACAAGGACGCTGACATTCGGGTTATCATCTTGCGGGGGGGCGGTTCCTGCTTCTCCGCCGGCTATGACCTTTCGCCGGAGGCGAGCATGCAAGCGCCGCCCTATCATACCGCTGGCGGCGCCGGCTTCTGGCCACGGCACGTCGTCGAAGGGGTCTTCCGGATCTGGGATCTGGCGAAACCCGTCATTGCTCAGGTTCACGGATGGTGCCTGGCAGGGGCCACGGAGCTCGCGACGGCCTGTGACCTGATCTACCTGAGCGATGATGCACAGATCGGCTACCCGCCGGTTCGCGGCATGAGCCCGCCCGATACCCAGTTCCATCCATGGCTGTGCGGCCTCCGGTCGGCGATGGAGCAGATGCTGACCGGGGATGCGCTGTCTGCCCACGAAGCGGTGCGCGTGGGCTTCGCCAACCGGGCGTTCCCTTCCGAGGAGCTTGAAGGCGAAGTCCTCAAGATCGCGGAGCGGGTCGCGAAGATCCTTCCAGAGGTCCAGCAGATCAACAAGCGATCGGTGCACCGGGCGATGGAAGCCATGGGGCTGCGGTCTGCCATCCGTGCAGGCACGGAAATGCAGGCCTTGGCTATGACCACGGAGGCCTCCCGGCAGACCTTTGCGGGCTTCCGCGCCGGTGACGTGCGCGGTGCGCTCGATGCGCGCGATGGGTCTTTCGGAGATTACCGAACGTCAATTCCAGATGGGCTGTAAAATCAAACGCACCCGCTGAAACGAGGTGAGCGAACGGGCTAGGTTCTCGCGAAGCCCCGCCCGCGCATAGCGGCGAGCGCGTTCCGCTATTTCAATTTCTCCTTCATAACCGATGGCCGCTTGCCTTCATTGCGGACCCGAAACCAGAAATGCAGAAACCGGCCCAACGTAAGTCAGTCGACGTTGGCGTCCGTGCAGGATTGGAGCGTCTGCTCTTGCCGAAAGCCGTCATCTAACCAGGGGCTGTAACAGCGGCTTCGGTCCCAGGTCTGGTCTTTCGCGCCCATGCCCGCACAGTCGCCGTTGACCGGCGCTTCGCGCTCCGCAATTCCCAGATCAATTGCTATATTCTCACCAGAATCTTGCCGCGGCTGGCCCCTGTAAGCAGGTCGATAAAGCCCTGCGGCATGGCCTCCAGCCCTCCGATAATCGTCTCTTCATTGATGAGCGCGCCCTCGGCCTCGGCGGTCGCGAGATCGGCGATGATCCGCGGCGCCTCAGCAAAATAGAACCCGGCGTTGAAGCCAGTCAGGCTCACGTGCTTCTCGATTGCCGCGAAGAGGTTGCGTGGGCCCGCGCGGTAGTTTGCCCCGTCATAAAGCGCGATCGCCCCGCACAAAGCGATGCGGCCCCGACGCGCCATCGCATCGATCAGAATCTCGAGTTGCTCGCCCCCGACATTGTCGAAGGCCGCGGCAAGGCCATTGGGTGCGAGGTCAGCGAGGCGAGCGGCGAGATTTTCGTGGCGGTAGTTGATCGCATAATCCGCGCCGAGCGTGCCGGTGACCCACGCGCACTTGGCATCCGATCCGGCGGAAGCAATAACCCGAGCGCCGGCGCGCTTGGCCAGTTGCACCGCGACCGAGCCAACCGCCCCCGCGGCAGCGCCCACAAACAGCGTCTCGCCAGGCTGCGGTTTCAGCACGCCGTGGATACCGCCCCAGGCGGTAATGCCAGTGAGGCCATAGAGCCCAAGGAACCGCTGGATCGGCCCCGCCTCAGAGCTCAGCGCCTGAAGCTGCGATGCCGGCGCGAGGTAGTGATCCCGCCAGCCATGCGCCATCGAAAGAACGAGGCTGCCCGCCGGCAGCTCAGCGCTGGCGCTGGCGATCACTTCGCCCACTGCGCCGCCCGGCAACGGCGCGCCCAGCGGAACCGTCCCATGCAGCCCGCCCTGATCGCTCATGGCCAGGCGCATGTAGGGATCGAGCGAGAGCCAAAGATTGCGCACCAGCACCTCGTCCGCCCCCGGAGCATCGAGCGCGGCCGAACGCATGGCGAAGTCATCGACCTGCGGCGCACCTTCAGGCCGGCGCGCCAGCACGATCTGGCGGGAATTTACAGGCATCCACCCCTCCTTCGCACACACGCCGCACCACGGCGCGCCAACACCATTCCAGCTTCACTAACGGCCCGTAAACTGGCGATATTGTTGGCTCTACACAGCGGTAACAAAAATGAGCCATTTTTGTACCTGGAACGTTCTGATTGGGGAGCGGATCTAATAGGGGCCAGTCCCGCTAGTGTCCCGTCGCAGTGATTATGACGGGTTGATCGATTCCAAGAATGGGCAGTTCCTGCGGCGTGACGAGCAACTGGATGCTGCGCGCGACGCCGGGCTGCTTGTCGATCAATCCGAGGTGGTCGAGGGCCTTGAGCATCTGGTGAACTGACGGGGCTGTGACCTGGAAATAGCGCTGGAAGTCCGCTTCCGCCGGCGCACGTCGGTTAATCTGTGAATAGGCCCATATGAAGGCGAGGTACTGCCCTTGTTTGGCGGTGAACCGCGTTGGCGTTGCTGGGATATTTTGGTCAAGCAATTGATTCGTTTCCGATTCATCCAAGGCTCTTCCACCAAGAAGAAGGGCTCAGGCAATTAATGTACGGTATCGGGTCGATCTTAGCCAAGCCGAACGAGACGAGCTTGGCGCTTTGGTGAGCGGCGGTAAGCAGACCGTGCGACGGCTCAAACGGATGCAGATCCTGCTGGCAGTCGATGGTGGCGTCAGCGACGGGGCTATCGCAGCCGCTGTGCAGACCAGCGGCTCGACCATCTATCGCACCAAGAAGCGCTTTGTGGAGATGAGCCTGGAGGCGGCGCTCAGTGAAGAGCCACGACCGGGTGCGCGCCGAAAGCTGAGTGGAAAGGAAGAGGCGCAGTTGGTCGCCTTGGCTTGCTCGGGACCGCCTGAAGGATGTGTTCGGTGGACCTTGAAGCTTCTGGCCAACGCCCTGGCCGAAGTGGTCGAACACGAGAGCGTCTCATGCGAGACTATCCGTCGTCGGCTGGACGAAAACGATCTGAAGCCGTGGCAAAAGAAAATGTGGTTTATCGCCAAGATCGACGGTGAATATATCGCCCGCATGGAAGATCTCCTCGATCTCTATGCTGAACCTCATGACCCCAAGCGACCGGTGGTCTGCTTTGACGAAAGCCCGATCCAACTCATTGGCGAGGTCCGTGTGCCCATCACGCCCAAACCCGGAAAACGCTATCGCTACGATTGCGAGTACAAGCGCAATGGCACGGCCAACCTCTTTGTCATGATCGATGCCAACCGGTCATGGCGCAAGGTCAAGGTCACAGATCGGCGCACCAGCCAGGATTTTGCCGTCTGCATGCGCGAACTGGTCGATGTGGACTATCCAGACGTCGACAAGATCCGCGTCGTGATGGACAACCTGTCAACCCACACTGCCAGCGCCATCTACCAAACCTTCCCCGCCGCCGAAGCGCGTCGGATCTTGCAGCGTCTGGAGTTCCACTACACGCCCAAACACGCCAGTTGGCTCAATATGGCCGAGATCGAGATCGGCGTCATGCGCCGGTAATGTCTTGACCGCCGCATCGACAACCGCGAACTGCTCGAAACAGAGATCCGCGCATGGGAACACCGCCGCACGGAAAGCGGCGCACAAATCCGCTGGATGTTCTTTACAGATCAGGCCCGCACAAAAATGGCCAAATCCTATCCAACGCCTTCGCTCAACGGGTCACAACCACTGCGACGGGACACTAGTACGTTGCCTGGGCAGGTCGGCATTGGCGTAGGAAAGGGAATCTCTGAACAGGGCTTTCCGTCGGGCCGCCGCCCCATAATTGAATAGGTGAACGCAGCAGCGGCGGAAAAGCGCTCTCCGCCAACCGGACAGGTCAGCTCGTTCGATCCCCAGTGAAGCGGCGGTAGCGGCAGCTCCGCCGTTACCGTTTGGAAAGCGAAGGTAATGAGAGCGGTGATCATGCTGGTTCTCTCGGGTTCGAATCATAGGCTTGTCGATTAGCGGCGCAGATTCAAGACGCACAATTCTGTGGCAATCCCGCCAGGCAGCTTCCGCTCCCACTTTCGGACATCGCATTTCGTCCATATGGTGAGGCGATGATTGGACCATTCGAGCAAGGCCACTGGTCTGAAAACGGGGCTCAACGCTCGT
>CANEVG010000033.1 GCA_947442095.1 Sphingomonadaceae bacterium | reverse complement strand
TGTCGCCGTTACCATCGAAGACCCGGAGAACGGGGTGGGCAATGTGCGTTCAGACATACTGAAGGCCGCGTGGCATGGGCTGCGCGCCAACGGGGTGGAAATTCCGTTCCCGCAATCGGATGTGTACCTTAAGGATTCCTCAGGCCTGAGGCGGCTGGCGAAAGCGCTGGCCGGGAGCGGTGCGAACGCCGGTGCGGACAAGGACAACTAGCCACTCCCCCAACCATGGAGGGGGTCTAGAAACGACGCCTCGATCCTTTATGACGTTGGCAGGAACGCCAAGCGGGGTAACGGAACTTGGAATTCATCTTCGAGGCCCTGTTTGAGTTTCTGGTCGAACTGCTGCTGCAGATCGTGATTGAAGTGCTGATGGAGTTTGGCCTGCACAGCATGAAGGATACCTTCAAGCGTCCCAGAAATCCGGTGCTGTCGTTCATCGGTTATCTGCTGTGGGGGGCGCTCGCCGGTGGGCTCAGCCTCCTGATCCTGCCCACTTCTCCGATCGCCAATCCGCTGCTGCGCCAGGGCAATGTGCTGGCAACCCCGCTCGCGGTCGGCACGGTGATGATGCTGATCGGGCGGGGACGGGATAGCAAGGGCCAGACTTTGGTGCGGCTTGACCGGTTCGGCTATGCCTTCGCATTTGCCTTTGCGATGGCGCTGGTGCGGTATTTCTTCGCGAAGTGATGGGGTGCTTGGGCTGAGGCCTGCTGCCCGTCCCCTCCTGAGCTTGTCGAAGGATCGGGGAGGCTGGGCAGAGGACCGCGGGCCTCCACAACCCGATTTCGACCCGTTAGGCCGGACGCCACACGCGATATTCGATCGCGAGCCCGGGCAGAACGCGGCCCTCACCGACGAAAAAGGTGGTATTGAGCCAGCTGTAGCGCGGATCGCCGGTCTCCATCCTCGGATTGGTGCAGAAGTATTGATCGGCGAACTCGGTCCCGGTCCCGTTCTCGATCGCGTTCTGGACGGCCGCGTTCATCTCCAGCAAACCGAAGTACTGCATGTAGAGAAAGGCCCCGTCTCCGGTTTCGATCTGGGCGCGCACGTCAACCCGCAGGTAGCCATCAGGCCCGATCAGCGCCCACTCGCCGCCTCCACGGATGGCTCCGTTAAGGCGGTCGCCAACCACCTCTCCGCCATCCAGTTCGTAGTACATTCTCGTGCCGATCGGACCTGCCCCAATCGGCAGGGGCGGCTTCAGATTGGCTCTGAAGGTGAACTCATGCACCAGTTCCATTCGGCATCTCCCACAGCTTTGACAGCATTAGCGCTTGTTTGAACGGCGAGCGCAAGCAAACTTCGTTGCCGAAGCGGCCTATCGGCTAAAGCTGATCTTACCCGCCCCCTAGCAATCCTAACTGGCGATTGACGGACCGAAGCACCATCTGCAACCCATGAGCAATGCGCCCTCCAATATCGGCACTGTGTATCTCGTCGGCGCAGGCCCCGGCGATCCGGACCTCCTGACCTTGCGCGCGGCGCGGTTGCTGGGCGCAGCAACGCTTGTCATACATGACGGGCTGGTTGATCCCGCGATTCTCGCCATGGTGCCGGAAGGCGCGCGGATGATTTCGGTGGCAAAGCAGCGCGCCCGCCACACCATGCCGCAGGACCAGATCAACGCGCTGCTGGTGCGTGAGGCGCTGACTGGCCAGGATGTCGTGCGGCTGAAGGGCGGCGATCCGTTCATCTTCGGGCGCGGGGGCGAGGAGGCGGAAGCCTGTTATGCCGCAGGCGTGCCGGTTCAGGTCGTGCCCGGCGTGAGCGCGGCGCTTGGCGCGGCGGCGGCGGCGCAGATTCCGCTGACGCACCGCGACAGCGCCTCGATTGTGAGCTTCGTGGCTGGCCAGTGCAAGGGGTTGGACGATCAGAACTGGGCGGGCCTTGCAGGCGTCGGCCGCACGCTGGTGATCTACATGGGCGTCGCCACAAGCGATGCGATTGCCGAAAAGCTGATGGCTGACGGCCTTGCGCCGAACATGCCCATCGCGGTGATCGAGAACGCCGCGCGGCCCCAGATGCGCGTGCTGCGCGGCGTGCTCGCGGGGCTTGGCGCCTTGGTAGCAGAGGATCGGGTCAAGAGCCCTGCCCTGATCGTTATCGGTGAGGTGGCCGCGCGGGAGCAGGCATATGAATTGCAGAAGATCGCGGAGAGTGCGGCGTGAAGATTTTGACGGGCAATGATCTGGCGTCCGGCGATGTCGTCTGGTGGGACGGCAAGGGCTGGTCGCGCGATGTGAACGACGCGGTCGACGTGGGCGATGCGGCAGATGCTATCCTCGCCGCCGAGGAAGCCGCGCTGCGCGTCAACGTCAGCTATGCAATCGCCGCAACCCGTGACCAGCACGGCGTGCGCCCCGCGCATATCAAGGACCGCATCCGCGCGCTCGGCCCCACCGTGCGCCTCGACCTGACCCTAAAGCCGGGCGACACCGGCGCCGCCAACCGGGTGATCTGACCATGTACCAATATGACCAATACGATCAGGCCATGGTCGATGCGCGCGTCGACGAATTCCGCGGGCAAGTCTTGCGCCGCCTTTCGGGCGAACTGACCGAAGACCAGTTCAAGCCGCTGCGGCTGAAGAACGGGCTCTATCTGCAGCTTCACGCCTATATGCTGCGCGTCGCCATTCCCTATGGTACGCTCAATGGGCGTCAGATGCGCCTACTGGGCGATATCGCGGACAAATATGACCGGGGCTACGGCCACTTCACCACGCGGCAGAACATCCAGTATAACTGGATCAAGCTGGACGACACACCCGACATTCTGGCCGAACTGGCGACCGTGGAAATGCACGCGATCCAGACCAGTGGGAACTGCATCCGCAACATCAGCTCCGACCACATGGCCGGAGCGGCGGCGGACGAACTGGTCGACCCGCGCCCTTATGCCGAGCTGCTGCGCCAGTGGTCCACGTTCCATCCGGAATTCGATTACCTGCCGCGCAAGTTCAAGATTGCGGTGATCGCGAGCGATACGGACCGCGCGGCCATGCGGCTACATGATATCGGCATCCAGATCGTGAAGAACGATGCGGGCGAGATCGGCGCGAAGTTCCATGTCGGCGGCGGCATGGGCCGCACGCCGATGATCGGCCCGATGATCCGCGAATTTGTGCCCGCGCTCCAGATGGTGAGCTACGCCGAGGCGTGCCTTCGCGTCTACAACCGCTACGGGCGGCGCGACAACAAGTACAAGGCCCGTATCAAGATCCTTGTCCACGAGATCGGCGCTGACGAATACCGCCGGCAGGTGGAGGAAGAGTTCGCGCATATCCTCACCCTGGGGCTGGAGCCGCCGCAGGCCGAATTCGACCGCATCGCCGCGTTCTTTGCCGATCCGGGCTTGGAGAGCGGCGTTTTGGACAAAGTGGACCGCAGCGATCCCGATTTCGCGCTGTGGCTCGATCAGAACACCGCGCCACACAAGCAGCCAGGCTATGCTGTGGTCGTCATCAGCCTCAAGCCCACTGGCGGCATTCCGGGCGATGCCACCGCCGACCAAATCCGGCTGATGGCCGAACTGAGCACGGCCTACAGTCTCGACGAGCTGCGCGTGACGCACACGCAGAACATCGTGCTGCCGCATGTGAAGAAGGCGGACCTCTATACGGTCTGGCAGAAGCTCGATGCTGCGGGGCTTGGCAGCGCCAACCTTGACCTGATCAGCGATATCATCGCCTGCCCCGGCCTCGACTATTGCAGCCTCGCTAACGCGCGCTCGATCCCGCTGGCGCAGAAGATCTCGCAGCGCTTTGCCGACATGGACCGCCAGCGCGATCTGGGCGAACTCAAGCTCAAGATTTCGGGCTGCATCAATGCCTGCGGCCACCACCATGCCGGGCACATCGGCATTCTGGGCGTGGACAAGCGCGGGATCGAGAACTTCCAGCTCTCGTTCGGCGGCAGCGAGGCGGCAGACACATCGCTGGCGGATATCACCGGACCGGGCTTCAGCGAAGACGGCGTGGTCGATGCGCTGGAGAAGGCCACGAATGTCTATCTGGCGCAGCGCGCCGAAGGCGAACGCTTCCTCGATACCTACCGCCGCATTGGCATGGCGCCGTTCAAGGAGGCGATTTATGGGTGAGACCCTGCTGCGCTACCGCGAGGACGCGGTCACCGGCGCACCGGTGCTGTCGCTGGAGGACTTTCTAGCGTCGGACCCGATGTCCAATGGGGCCGCTGCCGTGCGCATCACACCGGGCGAGGATGCGCGCGCGTTGCTGCCGCATCTCGGCCGCATCGCGCTGATCGAAGTGACGTTCCCGGCTTATACCGACGGGCGCGGTTATTCCTCCGCACGCATCCTGCGTGAGCAGGGTTACACGGGCGAACTGCGCGCGAGCGGCGATGTGCTGATCGACCAGTTGAGCCATATGTGCCGCTGCGGGTTTGATGCCTTTGCGCCCGCCAAACCGATTGCAGCGGGCGCTGCGGCGAAAGCAGTCGCGACCTGGCCCGAGGTTTATCAGAAAACGGTGGACGGCCGCTCGCCCATCTGGGCCAAACGCCATGGCCTCTGAACAGACGCGTGCTGTAGACCGGATCGCCACCTTGCCGCGCTTCAGCGAAAGTGACGCGATCCGGCTGAACAACCTCTTCCGCGGCACCGACACGCCCGAAATGCTGCGCAGCGTGCTGGGCGACAGGCTGCTCGGCGAAGTTGCCGTGGTCTCCAGCTTCGGCGCGGAAAGCGCGGTGCTGCTGCATCTGCTGGCAGCGGTGGACAAGTCGGTGGCGGTGATCTTTCTGGAAACGCACAAGCATTTCCTCGAAACGCTGGCCTACCGCGATGAGCTGGTCGCGCATCTGGGGCTGACGAACCTCCTGATCGTCGAGCCGGATATGGACCTTATCGCCAAGAAGGACGAGAACGGCCTGCGCTGGTCGTGGGACCCGGACGGGTGCTGCGAGATCCGAAAGGTGCAGCCGCTGGCGCGCGCGCTTGGCGGCCTCGATGCCTCGATTAGCGGGCGCAAGGGCTTCCAGTCCGCCACGCGCGCGGGCCTGCCGCGCTTCGAGATCGACCACACTGACGCGGAAGGGCGGCTGAAGTTCAATCCGCTCGCTTCGTGGAGCAAGGCGGATATCGAGGCCTATATGGCCCTGCACGCGCTGCCGCGCCATCCGCTGGTCGAACAGGGCTACCCCTCGATCGGCTGCGCCCCCTGCACCAGCAAGGTCGCGCCCGGCGAAGACCCGCGCTCGGGCCGATGGAAGGGCTGGGACAAAGTGGAATGCGGCATTCATGTACCCGGATCGCCGGAGAGCAGCGACACGGGCGGCGAACTCCCGCCGGGGTATGATCCGGCGTTCTGAGGCGACACGAACGGAAAAAGTGTACGGCGCGCTTCTCCCCAATGAGCAGCTTGTTTCCTTGGGGATATGCGCCCAGCGAAAGTGCACGCATCATCGCTTTAGGAACACCGCTTAATGGCCTCACCCACGCTCACCGTCTGGTTTGACGGGGCCTGCCCGCTCTGCACCCGCGAGATTGCGCTGATGCGGCGGCTCGACCGGGCGCAGCGGATCGAATTTGTCGATGTGGTGGAGCCGGGCGCAAGCTGCCCGCTTGACCAGGCCTTGCTGATGGCGCGCTTCCATGCGCGCGAGGATGGCGTGCTACTCGATGGCGCGGCAGCCTTTGCGGCAATGTGGCGGGCGATCCCGCTGCTGCGGCCCTTGGGGCTTCTCGCGCGCATTCCTATGATTTTGCGCGTGCTGGAATGGGGTTACGTGCAGTTCCTCAAGGTCCGTCCCACGCTTCAGAGGCTGGCTCGATGAGCGACGAGCGCTACCGCAAGGTTCCCACTGGACGTCTCTCGCGCTTTTCCGCTTTTGGCCAGATCGCGGGCGGCGTGGCGGGCGGGATGATCGCCGAGGGCGCAAAGCGGCTGGCGCGCGGCGAGCGGCCGCATGTGTCGGACCTCCTGCTTACGCCTGCCAACGCCACACGCGTAACCGAGCAGCTTTCGCGGCTGCGCGGTGCGGCGATGAAATTGGGGCAGATGATCTCGCTCGATGCGGGCGATCTCCTGCCGCAGGAGCTGACCGCGATCCTGGCCAAGCTGCGCGATGCGGCGCACTTCATGCCGCCGAAGCAATTGCAGACCGTGCTCGCAGCCACTTGGGGTGCAGACTGGCGGCGCAAGTTTGCGCGGTTCGATGTAACACCTATAGCTGCGGCTTCCATCGGGCAAGTCCACCGCGCGGTGATGCATGACGGGCGGACGGTCGCGGTGAAAGTGCAGTATCCCGGCATTGCCGCCAGCATCGACGCGGATATCGACAATGTCGCTACCCTGCTGCGCGTTTCAGGCCTGCTGCCCAAGGAACTCGACATCACGCCGCTGCTGGTGGAAGCCAAACGCCAGCTCCATGAAGAAGCGGATTACATGCGCGAGGCGGAGCAGATGCGCCGCTACGGCGCGATGCTGGCAGGCGAGGAGGCATTCCTCGTGCCTGCGCCGGTGGACGAACTCACCGGGCCGGGCGTGCTGACCATGGACTTCATCGCCGCGCGCCCGATCGACGAATTGGAAGCGGCCTTGCAGGAGGTGCGCGACCGCACGATGGGCGCGTTGATGGATCTGGTGCTGCGTGAACTGTTCACCTTCGGTTTCATGCAGACTGACCCGAACTTCGCCAATTATCGCTGGCAACCCGATACCGGCAAGATCGTGCTGCTTGATTTTGGCGCGGCGCGCGCGGTGCCGGAGGAAACGCGCCTTGCTTATGCGCGGATGATGTATGCTGGCCTCAGCGGGGATCCGGCACAGCTAAAGCGCCGCATCTGCGAGGTGGGGTTTGCGTCCGAAGAGCAGATCACGCGGCACGGGGCGGCGTTTGACGGGGTGATCTCGGTGCTCCTCGAGCACGTCAACAAGTCCGATATCTTTGATTTTGCCGACCGCAGCTTCGTCGCGCGCTTGCGCGACTTCGGCGAGCCAGTTGCGCAGGACAGGGGAACGTGGCACCTGCCGCCGATGGACACGCTGTTCGTGCAGCGCAAGGTAAGCGGCACCGCGCTGCTGGCCGTGCGGATGAAGGCGCGCCTGCCGCTGAAGGCAATGGTGGCGGCGCGCGTGGGGGAACTGGAAGCGGCCTAGTAGCTCATTTCAGCCAGCCCGCCTCGTGGTACCATGCCGCAGTGGAGCGCAGGCCCTCCAGTGTATCGATGCGTGGACGCCACCGCGTAGCTGGCGGCATCAGCCCTTCGCCCACGGTCCAATCGGGATGGCACATGTAGCGCGCGCGATCGGGCGTGAGCTTGGCCTTCGCCCCTCGCATCATGCGGTCCGCGCGCGCGGCCCACCCGACCATACGCGGCGAGAGCGAGAGGGGCCGCACCCGCCGGTACAGGGCCGCTCCGATGGCATGGGCGAGGCGCACGTGTGTCCAGCCGCCAGGCTCGCCGTCATCCGGCTCGAACAGCAAGTGCGTCACGTCTTCGCCGCTGGGAACGAGCGAAAGCAGCAGCTGCGCCAGATCGGCGACATGGATGATCGAGAGCTTGCCACCCGGCGGCAGCGGCACCACCCCGCGCCGCGCAAAACGAAACAGCTCGAGCATTTCGGTATCGCGCGGGCCATAGACCGCAGGCGGGCGCACCACCGTCCAATCGAGGCCCGAGGCGCGCACCAGCTTCTCGCCGCGCAGCTTGGACGCGCCGTAGATCGACAATTCTGGCTCGCGCGCGGCGAGGGAGGACACGTGGACCACGCGGGCCACGCCCATATCATGCGCCGCCTCGATCACGCGCAGTGTCCCGTGCACGTTGCCTTCTTCAAACCCCGCCGCATCGGGCGCATTAACCACGCCGGCGATGTGGATCACCGCGCTGGCCCCCTCCATCAACCGCTTCAGCGCAGCGGTATTACCGAGATCGCCATCAACCCATTCGACCCCGCCGCGCAGCCGCTGCTTACGCCGGGTCAGCGCGCGGACATCGAGATTTTGGCGCGCAGCGGCGAGCAGCACCGCTTGGCCCACAAACCCGGTCGCGCCCGTTACCGCGACCAGCTCGTCGCGCTTCACAGCATCACCAACTGATCGCGGTGGATAAGCGCCGAGCGCGGGGCATAACCAAGCAACGCCTCATGTTCCGGCGATGGACGGCCCATCAGCGCGGCGCATTCGGCGGCGTCGTATTCACTGAGCCCGCGCGCGAGCACGGCATTATCAGGGCCGAGCACGGCGATGGCGTCGCCGCGGCTGAACGTGCCCTCCACGCGCGTCACCCCCGCGGCGAGCAGGCTGGAGCCGCGCGCGAGCGCCGCCGCCGCACCGACATCGACCGCAACCGCGCCCTTCATGCGCAGCCTGCCGCCCAGCCAGGCCTTGCGCGCGCGGGCCTTTCCGGGGGGACAGAACAGGGTGCCGCGTTCCTCGGCCAAAGCCGCAGCCAGCGGGGCCACCGGCCGGCCGTCGATGATGGCGAGCGCAATACCGGCAAGGCCCGCGATCTCGGCGGCCTGCAACTTGGATGTCATCCCGCCCGAGCCGAGCCCGGAGGACGAACCGGCGGTGGCCATGGCATGGATTTCCGACGTGACCTCGCGCACCACTGGCACGCGCACTGCGCCTTCCAGCCTGGGGTCGCGGTCATAGAGCCCGTCGATGTCGGATAGCAGCACGACCGCATTCGCGCTCGCTGCCTGCCCCACGCGCGCGGCAAGGCGGTCGTTGTCACCGAAGCGGATTTCCTCGGTCGCAACCGTGTCGTTCTCGTTGATCACGGGCACCGCGCCCGCCGCAAGCAGCGTGCCGAGCGTGGCGGTGACATTGAGATAGCGCCGCCGGTCCTCAAGGTCTTCAAGCGTCAGCAGCACTTGCGCCGCGATCAGGCCGTGCCCCGCTAGAAGTTCGGCCCAAAACCCCGCCAGCGCGATCTGTCCCACAGCTGCAGCCGCTTGCGCATCGGAAAGGCTCCCCCTGCCCCCGCGTGCCAAACCCAGCTTGCGCGCGCCCAGCGCAATCGCGCCGGAGGACACGACAATCACTTGCTGCCCGCGCGCCCGCGCCGCCGCGATCTCCGCCACCAGCGCAGCGAGCCACTCGCGCCGGGGTTCGCCATCCTGGCCTACCAGCAGCGCCGAGCCGACCTTGAACACCACCCGCGGCGCGCAAGCAGGATCGGTCAACTGGGAAAGGCTTTCGATAGACATAGTCGGGCGCGCTTAGGGGAAATGCGCCGGTACGGGAAGGGGTGGAAGGGGTTTCGCGCAGAGACGCAGGTGAACAAAGAGCGCGGAAAAAAATAGGGACTGTCCCTGTTTTCTGCTCAGGACGGTTCCCCACCCATTCCCGTTCGGGTCGAGCGCAGTCAAGGCACCAAACCCAGCGACCGATGTCCTGGCTCCGCTCGACCCGAACGGATCAGGGTTGAACGGCAGTGATCAAAACGGCGACCACGGCGCGGCATCTGCCGCATCTTCCACCGCGCCGGTCGGCCGTTCGGTGGTGGTCACGTCTGGCAGATAGCCGAGCACGCCGTCGAGCAGCGCGTCGATGCCCTTGCCGGTCGCTCCCGAGATCGGGAACACGCGGTCCGCGCCCGCTTCAAGCAGTTCCTTGCTGAAAGCGCGCACCAATTCGGCGTCGACGAGATCGATCTTGTTGAGCGCGATCAGGCGCGGCTTGTCTTCCAGCCCGCCGCCGTAGGCTTCGAGCTCGTCCTCGATCACGGCCATGGCCTCGACCGGATCGGTGCCATGAATGTCAATCAGATGGATCAGTACGCGGCAGCGTTCGATATGGCCAAGGAAGCGGTCGCCCACCCCTGCCCCTTCGGCGGCACCGGCAATCAGGCCGGGAATGTCGGCCAGCACGAATTCGCGCATGCGGTGGCGCACGACGCCAAGCTGCGGGCGCAAGGTGGTGAACGCATAATCGCCCACTTTGGCCTTGGTGTTGGTGATCTGGTTGATGAAAGTGGACTTGCCCGCATTGGGCAGGCCGACCAGGCCCGCATCCGCCAGAAGCTTGAGCCGCAACCACACGTACATTTCCTCGCCCGGCCAGCCAGGGCCGGACTGACGGGGCGCACGGTTGGTAGAGGTTTTGTAGGAAAGGTTGCCGCGCCCGCCGTCGCCCCCGCGCAGCAGCAAAACCTGCTGGCCGGGTTCAGTGAGATCGAGCAGTACCGTCTCGCCGTCGTCGTGGATCACCTGCGTGCCGATGGGGACTTTGACAACCAGATCCTGACCGCCAGCGCCGGTACGGTTCTTACCCATGCCGCCAATGCCTCGCTGCGCCTTGAAGTGCTGGGTGTAGCGAAAATCGATCAGCGTATTAAGCCCGGCAATCGCTTCGAACACGATATCGCCGCCCTTACCGCCATTGCCGCCATCAGGGCCGCCATATTCCTCATACTTCTCGCGCCGGAAACTGACCGCACCGGGCCCGCCGGCGCCCGAACGGATGAAAATCTTGGCCTGATCGAGAAAATGCATGGGGATTGTTCTAACGGAAAACGCGCAACGTGTCGCGCAAGGTTGGCGGATGGAACCGTTATGTCGGAAATTGGCTCTGGACGAGCCGAGAATGGTACCTTTCGAGAGCCGGCGAGCAGCGTACGTCCAGTACGTGAGCCTGAAAGCGCAGAAAGGTGCCGTTCGCAGGCCGTACATGGCCAATTTACGGCATACTGGTGGAGCCGAGGGGGATCGAACCCCTGACCTCGTCATTGCGAACGACGCGCTCTCCCAGCTGAGCTACGGCCCCGTTCCCAGTATACTAAAGCATACGTCCCTCAGACCGCGCCAGCGCGCAGCCCTCCGAGAGCGCGCGCCTTAGCCCAAGGGCGGCGGATTTGCCAAGAGCTAATTGGCTCAGGGCGCTGAACGAACCAGCGCGGGTGCGCCATAGCGGGCCTGCCACGCGGCCAGATCGGCGCGGTACTTTTCGTAGCGGCGGTAGAAATCGTCGTAGACCACCTCGATGCTCGGCAAGCCGCGGCTGGCAAAGGCCTCCAGCTCGACCGGCTTAATCGTGACCGCCTCGGCGGTCACTGCAAGCGCCGCATTGCAGAATTCGGGCATGGCAGGCGGCAGTGCGAAGTGGTTGTAGACCGAGGTCATGTAAGCCTCACGCGGGGCGATGAACTTTGCGCCGTGGCGGGCCTTGAATTCCGCATCGACCTTCTTGTTCGTGGCAGTGAGGACTTTGGCGTTGGTCTTCAGGAAGGCCTTGTAGCGCGGCAAAATCTCTGCGTGCTGGGGGCCGTTGCAATTGAGCGCGGCGACATTGAGCGCCGAGCGCAAGTTCCACAGTGTCTGCGCCGGGCTGATGCCGCGATTGACCGACTGGCGCAGGCCGGCGGCATCGACCGGGGGAAACGCAAGATTATCGCTCGCGCCGTTTGGCGGCTTGGGCCGGGGCGGCGGCGGCACCACCACCTTGGGCGGCGCAGGAGGCGGCGGCGGCGGCGGGGCCTTAGGTGCGCACGAGGCCATGGCGAACACGAGAAGCGCGGCAAGCGCTACGCGGTAAACACTAAGGGTTATCCCGGACGAAGGCGCTGAAGGGCGCTGGCAACGATACATGCTGACGGGTCCCTCGGGGAAACAGCGGTGTCGTCCCCGCCTTGGCGGCGGACCTGACGACCGGACTTCACGGCGCGGATCTAAGCCGTTCGACCCGCAAATGAAATGCCCGGCGAGCCAGAGGGCCCGCCGGGCACGGCATGTTGATAGCTGGAGTGGCCGAATTTAGCGGCGATCACCCATGAACTGCAGCAGGAAGGTGAACATGTTGATGAAATCGAGGTAGAGCGTCAGCGCGCCCAGCACGATCATCTTGCCCGCGAAATCGGTGCCCGCCACCTGATCGTACATCAGCTTGAGCTTCTGCGTATCGTAAGCGGTGAGGCCTGCGAAGATCAGCACACCAAGGAAGCTGATGCCCCAGGCAAGGCCCGGCGACTGCAGGAAGATGTTGATCACGCTGGCGATCAGAATGCCAACAAGGCCCATGATCAGGAACGTGCCGAGGCCCGACAAGCTCTTCGTCGTGGTATAGCCATAGAGGCTGAGACCCGCGAATGCGCCTGCGGTGGCGAAGAACGTCGCCGCGATCGACGGCCCCGTGTAGATGAAGAAGATCGACGAGAGCGACAGCCCCATCGTCACGCTGAAGGCCCAGAACATCGCCTGCATCGCAGTGGTCGAGATCCGGTTGACGCCGAAGCTCATTATCATCACGAACGCCAGCGGCGCCAGCGCGATCAGCCAGCGCAGCGGGGTGCCGAACACCGCTTCGGCCATGCCGCTGCTGGCGAACAGCAGCGCAACAATGCCCGAGAGCAGAATGCCCGAGGCCATGTAGTTGTAGATCGACAGCATGTAACGGCGCAGGCCCGCATCGTAGACCGCGCCGCGCCCGGCGAGACCCGCCGAAGCGTTCAATCCAGCCTGGCTCCAGCCCGAGGGCTGGGGGTCGTTCCAGTTTGCCATGACGTACAAAACTCCGTTTCGGCCCGGGATGGGCCAATAGTGGTCAATATCGTCCCATTCCGCCCGAGTTTCAAGCGGTACATCCATAAGGACGTGTCGCGATTTGTAATAAGGCGAGGTTTAGGAATTATGCATCTCGCCGCGTCATTTCCACGCTACGGTCGCGCGCGCCGCGCAAGGTGTCGGTCAGCAGCGCCACCAGCCGTCCCTGCTCATCAAGCATCTTTAGCCCGGCTTCGGTCGTGCCGCCGGGGCTGGCAACGCGGCGTGCGAGTTCGCCGGGGCCGTCCGGCGAAGCGGCAGCCAGTGCAGCCGCGCCATCCACCATCGCCAGCGCCAGTCGGTCTGCCTGCACGCGCGGAAAGCCCAGCGTGGTGGCCGCCTCGGCCAGCGCGTCGATGAAGCGGTATAGGAAGGCCGGACCCGAACCCGCGAGCGCGGTGACGAGGTGCATCGCCTCCTCGTCTGCCAGCCATTCGGCCGGGCCGAGCGGGGCCATGAGCGCCTCAATCCGGTCGCGTGCCTCGCCGCGCGCATCGCCGTAAAGCGCGATAGGCGACTTGCCGAGCGCGGCGGCCAAATTGGGCATCACGCGCACGATCGCGGCCGCCTCGGGAAAATGCGCGCGCAAGGCCGCGCATTCGGTGCCCGCCAGGATCGACAGCACCAGCGTGCTTGGCCCAACATGCGGGCGGATCGCGGGCGCAGAGGCGGCGAGTTGCTGCGGCTTGAAGCCGAGCAGCACCACATCGGCAGGCACCTCCCGATCCGGAGCGGCCGCCAGCAGGCGCACACCTGTAGGGGCCTCGGCCAGCATGGGATCAACCACGGTGAACGCGGCAGGATCAAATCCGGCGGCGAGCCAGCCCGCCAGCATCGCCCCGCCCATGTTGCCGCAGCCGAACTGGAGAATGCTGGCGCTCAAGCCTCACCTGCCGCGTCAATCAGCGCGCTGGCGAGGGCTTCGGCGGGGGTCTTGTCACCCCAGAGCAGGAACTGGAAGGCCGGATAGAAGCGGTCGCACTCATCCACCGCCGCCTCGATCGCGGTCTGTGCCTGGACAAGGCTGAGCAGCCCATCGTCACCCAGCATCAACCCGTGGCGATAGAGCAGCACCGAGCCGTTCGACCAAACGTCGAAGTGGCCGAGCCAGACCTGTTCGTTGATCAGCGCCATGACTTCGAAGACAGCGGTCTTCTTGTCGTCCGGCACGCGGATATCAGGCAGGCACAGGATCTGCAGCACGTGATCCTCGGCGCGCCAGATGCAGCGCAGCTGATAGCTGGCCCAGCTGCCCTGAATCTCTCCGTGGATCTCGTCATCCGAAACGAATTCGCACGGCCAGCCGCGCGCCTCGAACAGCGAAGCAAGCATGTCGACCGGCGCAGCATCATCGCGTTCGCTGTCTTCTTGGCCGGTGCGCATCGCGTGTTCCTTAAACCCGTCTGGGGAGGCTGGAGACCTCCTGCGTGCCATCGCGGAGCACAGCGCATGCGACAATCGGGCGCCTGCGCAGGGCTGGGCAAAACTCCAGTAGTCTGTTCATAAGCTGTGGAGAAGCGGGGCGGAAGCTGGGCGCCACCTGTGCACCCGCACCTGCCTACTTCACTTGCAGGCCATCGACCGCTTGGCCCGCCGGGCTGGTCCACTCGAAGCCGCTCACCCCGTCCTTGCGCAGCTTGTCGACAAAGCCTTGCGCGTCCGCGCTGCTGCCAAATGGCCCTGTCAGCAAACGAAAATTGCTGCGCCACGGCGTGATATAAGGCTTGCGGCCCTTGAGCATGGCTGCGTCGCGCACGAGGCCCTGCCACTCGCGGCCCATGGCCTCGCGGTTTCCGCCGGTGAGGACCTGCACCCAGATGCGGCTGGCGTGGCTCGGCTGGTTCTTCGCGCCCTTGTCCTTATCCTTGCCGGTTTCGGTCTTGCAGACGGGGCCCCTGCCCGCTTTGCCCTTGGCCGCTGCCGTCTTGCTGGTCTTGCCTGCCTTGCCTTTGCCGGCCTTGGCCCTGGCCGCTAGTTCAAGGCAGGCCTTGTCGAGCGCAGCCTTGTCCTTCGCGGCCTTATCAGTGGCGGCCTTGGCCCGGTCCTTTGCCGTATCTTTTGAGGTGTCATTGGCCAATTTGGTGGAGGCGAACGCCGGACCCGGCTCGTCGTCGCTGGTGCGCGACACAGCGACCGGACCATCGGGGCGTTCGCCGCGCTCCTTGCCCTTGACGCGGCTGCTTTTGGGGGCGGCCTGACGGAGCGCCTCAAGGCGCGCAAGATCGACTGCGGCGGTGCTGGGCTGGGCTTCCTGTTCCGGCGGCTTGAACCCATCGAACAGGCTGCGGAAATCGCCCGGAGCCGCGGCGACTGCGGCAGGTGGCGGCGGCGCGGGCTGGACTGCGGACGGCGCCGGCGAAAGCGCGAAGCCGGGCGCCGGATTTGGCAGCGCTGTCGCCGCGCTAGGCAGAGGCGCGGGCGGCGCTGTGGGCTGCGGTGCTCCGACGGCAAGCATGGGAGCTTGTGCTGCGGGGGCCTGCACGGGTGCCGCCTGAGCCGGGCTCGATTGGGCCGGAGGCACCAGCGTCAGCGCCAGCGCGGGCACGGGCGGGGATGCGGCCTGCGGGGTGCTCTGCGCGACCTGAACTGCCGGAGCGGGTGGGGCCGGTGTTGCGACAGGAATGGGCTGAACGACCGGCTGCGCCAACGGTTGGGCTTGGACCTGCGGTTGGGTTTGGGGCCGCGGCGCGGGCGCGGGAGGAAGCGGCGTGCCGGGCGGAACATCGAGCCGCGACAGCACTACCGGCGCAGCGGACAAGCGCGGTGCAGCGATTGGCGCCGTGATCGGGGTTGGCGCGGTTACCGGCGCTGGAATATCCACAGGTTTCGAAGGCTGGGCGGCCGGTTGCAGGCCCC
>CANEVG010000032.1 GCA_947442095.1 Sphingomonadaceae bacterium | reverse complement strand
TTGGTGCCGAGCACGCCGGGGGCGCCGCTCTTGAGCCATTGGTAGAGCGGATCGGCGCGCGCGCCGTTGACTTCGATCTTGGCCATGAGCGGGAAGCTCACGCCGAAGTTGACCTTGCAGAAGCTCTCGATCTCGTCCGCCGTGCCCGGCTCCTGCCCGCCGAACTGGTTGCACGGGAAGGCCAGCACTTCGAAGCCGCGATCCCGGTATTTGCGCCAGAGCGCCTCCAGCCCGTCGTACTGCGGGGTGAAGCCGCACTTGGAGGCGGTGTTGACCACGAGCAGGACCTTGCCCGCCTTGTCCGCCAGATTGAGCGGCGTGCCGTTGGGAAGCTTGACGGTGAAATCGGTGATGGTTGTCGGGCTGCTCATGCCAAGTCCCTCATACTGCCGGACAAGCCGACCGACATGTCAACAATGTCGCACGGCAAACCTTGTCAATCAAGCGTTACACCGATGAAGCGTTAGAACAACAAGCCGTCCTGCAAGCGCACCAACCGGTCCATACGCAAGGCGAGCCGTTCGTTGTGCGTGGCGATCAGCGCGCTGCTACCCTCCTCCCGTACCAAGCGGAGGAATTCCGCGAGCACCTTGTCGGCCGTGGCCTCGTCGAGATTGCCGGTGGGTTCGTCCGCCAGCACGAGGCCAGGCCGATTGGCGAGCGCGCGGGCGACGGCGACGCGCTGCTGCTCGCCGCCTGAAAGCTGGCTGGGCCGGTGCGTCAGTCGGTGCCCGAGACCGAGCGCGGTGAGCAGTTCCTGCGCGCGGGCTTGCGCTTCGGCAGCGGGTTTGCCCGCGACGAGTTGCGGCAGGACGACATTCTCGGTCGCGTTGAAATCGGGCAGCAGGTGGTGGAACTGGTAGACGAAGCCGAGATGCTCGCGCCGCAAGGTGGTGCGTGCATCGGCGGTGAGCGCCGAAGCCTCAGTGCCGGCGATCTCGATCGTGCCGGTGAAGCCGCCTTCGAGCAGCCCAACCGCCTGCAGCATGGTTGATTTGCCCGAGCCGGAGGGGCCGAGCAGCGCGACGATCTCGCCGGGGCGGATATCGAGATTAACCCCGCGCAGGACCTCGATGGTTTCCTCGCCCTGCTTGAAGCTGCGGCGCAGGTTAGAGAGCCGCACGAACGGCGGGTTCAATGCGTCCCACAGCGTCGGTTCGTTGGGATCGGTTGGCAGATCGGGCAGATCACTCATAGCGCAGCACCTGCACGGGATCGGTGCTCGCGGCGGTGAGCGCGGGATAGAGCGTGGCGAGGAAGCTCAGGAACAGCGCCATGATGCAGATCACGGTGATTTCCATCGGATCGCTGCGGCTGGGCAGATCGGTGAGGAAGCGGATCGAGGGGTCCCACAAGTTCTGCCCCGTCACGAACTCGACCGCGCGGATCACGTGCTGGCGGAAGTAGAGGAACATTAGGCCAAGCCCGAGGCCGACCGCCGTGCCCAGCGCACCGATCACGAAGCCGATGGTGACGAAGATCTTGAGCAGGCTCTGCCGCGTGGCGCCCATCGTGCGCAAGATCGCGATATCGCGGGTTTTCGCGCGCACCAGCATGATCAGCGAAGAGAGAATATTGAACACCGCAACCAGCACGATGATCGAGAGCACCACGAACATCGCGACACGCTCCACCGCCAGCGCCTCGAACAGGCTGGCGTTGATCGTTTTCCAGTCGGTCACTTGCGCGCGTCCGGCGAGCGCCTGCTTGATCGGCGTCATGGTTTCCATCGCGGTGTCGGCGTTTTCGGTCGTCACCTCGATCATGCCGATGGTGTCGCCGGTCAGCAGCAGGGTCTGCGCATCGGCAATAGGCATCACGACATAGGCCTGATCGTAATCATAAACGCCAATCTCGAAGATTGCGGCTATGCGGTATCCGATCTGGCGCGGCACGGTGCCGAACGGGGTGGAGCGCCCTTGCGGATTGATGATCGTGATCGTGTCGCCCAGCCTTACGCCAAGGTTTTCGGCTAGGCGCGAGCCGACCGCGACATTGGTGGAACCGGCCTGCAGGAGTTTAAAACTGCCGGCAGTGCGCTTGGCCTCAAGCCGCTTCAGATCCTGCGCGGTGTTGCCCCGCACCAGAATAGCCTCGACCCGCCCGTTGAAGGTGGCGAGCAGCGGCTGCTCGATCAGCGGCGAGGCGTGGGTGACGCCGGGGGTTGCCTCGACCCGCTTGAGGATCGCCTGCCAGTCGTCAAGACGCCCGCCATAGGCTTGAATGATCGCATGGCCGTTGAGCCCCACGATTTTGTCGAGCAGTTCGGCGCGGAAGCCGTTCATCACGCTCATCACGATGACCAGCGCCGCCACACCGAGCATGACTGCGACAAGGCTGATCCCTGCGACCATGGCAATGAAAGCCTCGCCCCGCCCGGGCAGCATGTAGCGTTTGGCAATGGTCCATTCGAAGGGCGAGAGGATCAAGCTGAGGCACCTTCCGATTTGCTGCGGCCATCTAGGGCCTAGCGTTAAAGGTGGCAACCTTAACGGGAGCCGTCGGCACTTGCGTTCGGCACCAAAGGTCGCCACAGGAGGCGGCGTCGATGGCGGATGTTTCCGCCGAAGCGGATCATCCGGAATCACATGAACCTGACCGACCCTTTTTGCGACGCGGCACAGCCCATTCTTGATGATAAAGGCGACAAGCTGCGCGAGGAATGCGGCGTTTTTGGCGTGCTGGGCGCGCGTGAGGCCGCAGCCATTGCTGCGCTGGGCCTGCACGCGCTGCAGCACCGGGGGCAGGAAGCGGTGGGCATCACCAGCTTCGACGGGCAGGAATTCTATTCGCGGCGCGGAACCGGCCATGTTGCGCAAAATTTCTCGAACAGCGAAGCACTGGCCGAACTGCCCGGAATGATGGCCGCCGGCCATGTGCGCTATTCCACCACGGGCGGTTCGGGGCTGCGCAATGTGCAGCCCTTGTTTGCCGATCTGGCCACCGGCGGCTTTGCGATTGCGCACAACGGCAACATCTCAAATGCGATGACGCTGAAGCGCGATCTTGTAACCAAGGGCGCGATCTTCCAGTCGACATCTGACACCGAAGTGATCATCCACCTTGTCGCGACAAGCCGCTATCCCACGCTGCTCGACCGGTTCGTCGATGCGCTGCGGCTGGTGGAAGGGGCCTATTCGCTAATTTGCCTGACCAACGAGGGCATGATCGGCTGCCGCGATCCGCTGGGCATTCGCCCGCTGGTCATGGGCAAACTGGGCGATGCGGTGGTCTTCGCCAGCGAGACGGTCGCGCTCGATGTGATCGGCGCCGATCTGGTGCGCGAAGTGGAGCCGGGCGAGCTCATCCAGGTGAGCCTCGACGGCGAGATCCGCTCTCACCGCCCGTTCGGCCAGATCAGCCCGCGCCCGTGCATTTTCGAGCATGTCTATTTCAGCCGCCCGGATTCGATCATGGCAGGCCGCTCGGTCTATGAAGTGCGCAAAGCGATCGGCGCAGAGCTGGCGATTGAAGCGCCAGTCGAGGCCGATCTGATCATCCCGGTGCCGGACAGCGGCGTGCCGGCTGCGCTCGGTTATGCGCGCCAGTCGGGCATCCCTTTCGAGCTAGGCATCATTCGCTCGCATTATGTCGGGCGCACTTTCATCCAGCCCTCGGATGGCGCGCGCCATGCCGATGTGAAGCGCAAGCACAACGCCAACCGCGCTCTGGTGGCGGGCAAGCGCATCGTGCTGATCGACGATTCGATCGTGCGCGGCACCACCTCGATGAAGATCGTACAGATGATGCGTGATGCGGGAGCGAGCGAAGTGCATTTCCGCGTTGCCAGCCCACCGACTGAGCATTCCTGCTTTTACGGTGTTGATACGCCCGAGCGCTCCAAGCTGCTCGCCGCGCGCATGGACGTGGACGCGATGGCCAAGTTCATTCACGCAGATAGCCTTGCGTTCGTCTCGATCGACGGGCTGTACCGCGCGGTCGGCGAGGCTTCGCGCAACAAGGCCTGCCCGCAATACTGCGACGCCTGCTTCAGCGGCGAATATCCAACGCGGCTTACCGATCTGGCCGGGCGTGATGGTTCGGATCAGCTTTCCTTCCCGGTGGAAAAAGTCGCATGAGCGAAGCCGCATCTAAACCCTTTCAGGGCCAACTTGCGCTGGTGACCGGCGCGAGCCGCGGGATCGGCGCGGCGACGGCCAAGGCGTTGGCGGCAGCGGGCGCGCATGTGATCCTGACCGCGCGCGCGGGCAAGGACCTGGAGGCGACCGAGCAGGCGATCTACGAAACCGGCGGCAGCGCAACCATCGCACCCGTCGATCTCGCGGACCCTGAGGGCATCGCGCGCCTTGCCGCAGCTATCGCGCGGCGCTGGGATGCGCTCGATATCCTGGTGATCAACGCGGCGCTGCTGCCCGCGCTGACGCCCGTGTGGCAGATCGACCAGCGCGATTTAAGCCGGGCCATCACGCTCAACCTTCTCGCCACGCAGGCGCTGATTGCCGGGTTCGACGGCATGCTGAAGAAGAGCAGGGATGCTCGCTTGATCGGGGTGACCAGCAGCGTGGGCGCCAATCCCCGCGCCTACTGGGGTGCCTATGGCGCAACCAAGGCAGCCTTCGAAAACCTGCTCGACAGCTATGCGCAGGAAGTGCGCGCAATCTCGAATATCAGGGTTGCGATCGTCGATCCGGGCGCAACCCGCACCGCGATGCGCGCAAAGGCCTATCCGGGCGAGGACCCTGCCAGCGTCAAGCCGCCCGAAGTGGTGGCCGAGCATATGGTGCATCTGCTTGGTGAACAGTTTGCCAGCCCGCACCGCATCCGGGTTAACCAGCCCCACGAACCAGAGATCCTGACAAACAGTTAAGGGCGCGCGGCGATAGTCCGGTCAGAACGGCCCGATGTGCGGGCGGTTCGATTCAGGACAATCGCCATGCGCAGGCCCATGGGCAGTCACTGGAAACCCTATTCGTACAGCGGCGATCATCTGGCGACCCAGGAAGATCGCTGTGCCCCGCGCTGCAAGGTCAACATCCCTGCCAGTCTGCGTTTATCGGGTGCCAAGAGCTTCCACACGATGTTGCACGATCTCTTGCTCGGCGGCTTTTCGGCCACGGCGCTCAACCGGATGCATGTCGGATCGATCTGCTGGCTGACCTTGCCCGGGCTGGAATCGCTGCAGGCCGAAGTGGTGTGGTGGGAACGGGGCGTCGTCGGCTGCGCCTTTGCCAAACTGCTCAGCCCGATTATCCATGATAGTATCCTGAGCCGCTACCGCGGCAACGGGATATTCCGCCCAGTCTGACCTTCAGATAGATTTGCGCAAGGTAACCTGGCTCACGGTGATGCCGCCGCCCAGAAAGCCCGCCTCGCAATACATCAGGTAGAACCGCCAGAGCCGAACAAAGCGCTCGTCGAACCCGGCGGGTAACCTTCCGCCTTCGACGGCGGCATCGAACGCTTCGCGCCACAAGCGCAGCGTGCGGGCATAATCAGCTGGAAAGTCTTGCTGTTCGGTCCATTCCAGCCCGCGTGTGGCGGCAAGGCGGCGAAACTCGCTTTCGCTCAGCAGCATGCCGCCGGGAAAGACATAAGCCTGAATGAAATCGGCGCTGCGGGCATAGGCTTCGAACAGGTCGTCTCGGATCGCGATATACTGCAGCGCCGCGCGGCCGCCGGGCTTCAGCGCACGGGCGATGGTATCCAGATAGGACGGCCACCAGGCGCGGCCTACCGCCTCGACCATTTCGGCGCTGGCGATGGCATCGAAGGTGCCGGTGACATCGCGGTAATCCTGTTGGCGGCATTCGAGGCCAGAAATCCTGCTGGCCTCGGCGCGCGTGCGGCACCATGCGAGCTGCGGTTCGGAGAGGCTGATGGCAGTGACGCCAACCCCGTGCTGCTCGGCCATGCGCGCGGCCATGTAACCCCAGCCGCAGCCAATCTCGAGCACCTTGTCGCCGGGCTTTAGCGCAAGCCGCTCTGCCATCAGGTCGACCTTGTTGCGCTGCGCAGCCTCAAGCGCGGCGTCCAGCGGGAGGCCCTGCCAACAGGCGGACGAATAGCTCATCGTCGGATCGAGCCAGAGCGCGTAGAAATCATTGCCGAGATCATAGTGCGCCGCGATGTTGAGCGCAGCGCCCTTGCGGCTGTTGCGGCGCAAAATATGGAGCAGCCGTGCCGCTATCCGCCACGGCCCCTTGGCGCGCGCCGTCTGGCCAAGCGATGCGGCATTGCGCACGAACAGGGTGAAGACCTGCACGGGATCGGGGCTGGACCAGTCGCGCGCCTCATAGCCCTGATAGCAGCCGACCGACCCGCGCGTGACAAGCCGCAGCAGCGCGCGCCAATCGTGGACGGTGATCTCGGCTGCCGGCCCTGCCCCGCGCCCGCCGAGCATGCGGCTGACCCCACCGGGAAAATGCGCCAGCAGCGAGCCCTCGGCCAGCCCTTTGTCGATCTGCGCCAGGATGCGGTCGATGCGCCCGGCGAACAGGCGCGTGAACATGCCG
The DNA here is from genome assembly GCA_947442095.1 of Sphingomonadaceae bacterium. Taxonomy (GTDB): domain Bacteria; phylum Pseudomonadota; class Alphaproteobacteria; order Sphingomonadales; family Sphingomonadaceae; genus Novosphingobium. Next base: position 9,014 of record CANEVG010000032.1, on the reverse strand, counting down.
CCGGAACCGGCCAGAGGCTTGCCGCCTGCCACAAGATGCCCGCCCCGTCCGGGCGCCTGCGCGTTCATGCGCGAGGATATGATACGATCACGCGCCAAGAGCAACCGGATGACGTCACTTGTCCCTAGCTCTTGGTCTCCGCGCTCCATTCGGCATAGGCTGCCAGCGCACGCGCGCGGGCTTCTGCATGGCCGACGATCTTGCGCGGATAGGCGCGCGGGCGCACCTCGGGATCGTGGATCGCGCTGTCGTCCAGAGCCCCAAGTTCGGGCACCCACTGGCGGATATAGGCCCCCGCATCGAACTTGGGCGACTGGGTGAGCGGGGCCATGATCCGCACGAACATGTTGGAATCGACGCCCGTCCCTGCGCTCCACTGCCAGTTGACCGCGTTGGAGCCGTAATCGGCGTCGACCAGTGTATCCCAGAACCAGCGCTCGCCCTCGCGCCAGTCGATCAGCAGATGCTTGATGAGGAAGCTGGCTGCAATCATCCGCACGCGGTTATGCATCCAGCCTGTCGCAAAAAGTTCGCGCATCCCGGCATCGACAATGGGATAGCCGGTCCTGCCCTGCTGCCATGCCTTGAGGCCTGCCGGGTCATCGCGCCACGGGAAGCTGGCAAACGCCTCGCGTGCCGGATTACCGGCATAGTCCGGCAATTGCAGGATCACGTTCTGCGCATAGTCGCGCCAGCCCAGTTCGCCGAGAAACGTGCCAACCGAGCCGCCGCGCGCGGCAGTGGCGTGCCATGCAGCAGTGGGTGAGATTTCGCCGAAGTGCAAGTGCGGCGAGAGGCGCGAGGTGCCGGGCACGCTCGGCAGATTGCGCCGCTCGGCATAGGCCTTGGCGCGGCCAGTGAAGGCTTCGAGGCGCACCAGTGCCCCAGCCTCGCCCGGAGTCCATTCGGCGCGCATGCGGCCGGCCCAATCGGGGGTTTTTGGCAGGAGACCCAAATCATCCAGAGTGTCGGACGCGGGCCATGTCTGTGGCACTGCCAGATGCTCGGGCGCGGGCCTTGGCTCCGGCGGCGGCATCCGCGCTTCCAGTGCGCGCCAGAACGGCGTGTAGATCTTGTAGGGCTGCCCACTGCCGCTCGTTACCGAACCCGGCGGCGCGAGGTAGTTGCCGTCATGGCGCTGCAAATTCAGCACCGCGCCCACCGCGCGCTCGGCATTGCGCCACCATGGCTCGTAGTGCTGCAGGCAATGCACCGTAGCCGCGTCCGCCTCACGCGCCAGTTCGGCCAGCACCACCTCGCAGCGCCCACGTCGCAGGATCAGGCGCGAGCCCTTGGCCTTGAGGTCTGCTTCGAGGCTGGCGAGGCTGTGGTGCAGCCACCAGCGTGAGGCCGCGCCCATCCGGCGGTGGCGCGGGGTCTCGTCATCCAGGACATAGACCGGAATCACCGGCCCCGAGGCAGCCGCAGCGGCAAAAGCCGCCTGATCGGCAAGGCGAAGGTCGCGGCGGAGCCAGACGATTGAAGGTGTGGTCATCATGGTCCTGTGCAACGCGGGAGGGTGTGCGGGGCACCTGCCCCTTCGGGCACGCGGTTACTCCGCTTTGCAGACATCTGTCGAAACGCTGAAATTGCGGCTGAGTATCGGGCCGGTGAAGCGGGCATCGCTGAACGTCACCTTGCTGCATAGTCCGTACGGCGCGATCCGCGCCATCGGCATCTGCGACCAGACCAGAAATTTGTGGACCTCAGGTGATGCCTGCGCTGCCTTCACGGCTCGCGGGTCTGTCATGGTGTCGGGCACTGGATTGCCAAACCCAGTGAGGCTCGTCTGCCTGCGGAACGGATCGTAGGCCCCGAAGGTGATCGCCCCGTCCTGCCGCCAGATCACATCGCGCCGCCAGAACGCCAAAGGTTCGGGCGAGGCAAATACCCGGTCGGGATTGGCGTAGGGCGCACCAGTAACCGGGCTCTGCCATGCCAGCGCGGAAATACCGATGTTCACAGCGATGAAGAGGACACTTGCGGCCAACGCCGCGATGGCAGGTCCGGGGGCAGGCCCGGGAGCAGGGCCGCGCGACGCTTTGCGCCGGGCCATCCATATACCTCCCCCCAGCATCGCCAGCAGCCACGGGGACACGATGAACAGGCCGTCGGTGTGGAACCAGCGCGCGCTGAACGGCGAGAGCAGTTGCACCGCATAAATGTTCTGCAGATCGAGCAGCGGGTGCGTGAGCGCGCCGAGATACGACATGGCCAATAGCCAGCCAAAGCGCAGCGGCGGCGCAGCGGCGCTGATCCGCCCGGCCCGATCCTGCCAGTGGTCCAGCAGGCACAACAGCCCGGCCAGCAGCGGCGGCAAGAGCAGCACACCGCCCAACAGCCCATGCGTGAACCCACGGTGCGTTGCAAGCGGCTCCCACGCTGCCCATCCGAACAGCACATCGATGTCCGGCATGTTCGCGGCCAGGATACAGGCTGCCAGGCCTTTACGCGTGCGGCGCTTCAGGCCGGTTTCTGCCAAGGCCCAACCGACCAGACTGTGCGTGATGTTGTCCAGAAACGGCTCCCTGATCCCGGCGGGCAGGCGCGGCTCGTTGCCCCTCAAGTCTTGAGGGCACTACTGTCTCATCTTCCGGAGCGCAAAGAGCAGATGGTGCGCATATTGCCCGGGGAGGGCGATTCCGATTGCCCGCTCCCCCCAACCTCGCGCACAATGCGTTGACACCGGATGGCGCGAGCCGATTCAGGAAAAGAAAAGCTTGGAAGAGGAAGACCATGTCCGATACCGCACTTCGCCCTGCTCCCTATGTTCGCCCCGATGTGAAGGGCTTCCTCGATTTTCTTGCCATGGCTGGCGGGCCTACGATGTCGGAAATGGGCGCAGAGGGCGCACGGTTGAGCTATCTGCAGATGAGCGCCGTTGCCGAAATGGAGCCACGCGCTCTAGCGGTGATCAAGGACCTGACCTGTCCCGGCCCGGCGGGCGAGATTCCGCTGCGCTTCTATGATGCGCGCGAAACGCGCGAGCCCGGCCCGGCGGTTATGTTCTACCACGGCGGCGGCTTCGTGATCGGCGATCTCGACAGCCACCACGCGCTCTGCACAGAGATTGCTGCCGGCCTCGATCTGCCAGTGATCGCGGTTCACTATCGCCTGGCGCCTGAACACGTGTTCCCCGCCGCGCCGGATGACTGCGAAGCGGCATCGCGCTGGGTCGCAGGCAGCCCCGAGGTGCTCGGCCGCACGATTACCGGCCTCGTCCCGATGGGCGATTCGGCCGGCGGCAATCTGGCCATTGTGGTCACGCAGGCGCTGGCGGAAACGCCCGCCGCCGTGCCCGTGGTGGTGCAAGTGCCGATCTATCCGCTGAGCGACGACAAAGGCGATCACCAGTCATTGCTTGACTTTGCCGACGGATTCCTGCTCACCGCCGAGACAATGGCATGGTTTTCAGACGCTTATAAGGCCGAACTGGGCCACAAGCGCGCCTATCCGATCTACAGCGATCATACGGCCACGCCGCCAACCGTGCTCGTTACCGCCGGTCTCGATCCGATCCGCGACAGCGGGCGGGTCTATGGCATCGAACTGATCAAGGCGGGGGTCGATGTCGTGTTCCTTGAGATGAAGGGCTCGATCCACGGCTTTACGCAAGTGCGCAAGGCGATCCCGAGCGCGCAGACCGACCTCCATGCCGTATTCGCTGCGGTAAAAATGCTATTGGAACGAACCCGATGAGTGATGATTTTGCCAGCCTGCCCTATCGCCCATGTGTGGGCGTGATGCTGGTCAATGCGCAAGGCCGCGTGTTCGTGGGCAAACGTATCGACAACGGCTCGGTTGGCAAACAGGAAGGCGACGCCTGGCAGATGCCGCAGGGCGGGATTGACGAAGGCGAAGAGCTTCATCCCGCGGCCTTGCGCGAACTGCACGAGGAAACCGGCATTGCCCCCGGCCTGGTGACGATCATCGCGGAAAGCCGCGAGGAACACTTCTACGATCTGCCGCCCGAACTGCTAGGCAAGCTGTGGAAGGGGCGTTATCGCGGCCAGCGTCAACGCTGGCTGCTGCTCCGCTTCAATGGCGAGGACGCACAAGTGAACCTTGCAGCGCACGAGCACCCCGAATTCCTAGAATGGAAATGGGTTGTGCCGGAGGAACTGCCCGACTTGATCGTGCCGTTCAAGAAGCGCGTCTATCGGCAGGTGGTCGAGGAATTCCGCGAGTTGATCTGACGGGCGCTGCTGAGCTCAGTTCGTTTCGACTTCGGGCTTTGGCTTTACCGCATCGGCCGATACCACTTTGGCAGTCGGACCCTTGGCGATCACGCTGGCAAGTTGCTCGGTTTCTGGGCAAGCACGGCCGCACAGGCCTTCAAGCCGCGTAAGGTTGCCGCGCGCCTTGTCCAGCGCGCCCTTTTCGGCCATGGCCCCGCCCTCACCCGAAAGCGCAGCGAGATTATTGGGATCGCGCTCCAGCGCCTCACGGTAATAATGGATCGCCTTGCCCTGCAGGCCGGCGCTACGGGCGGCATCGCCCAGCGCGAGATAGGTCTCTGGATTGCCGGGATCGACGGCCAGCGCGGATTCGAAGTTGTCCGTCGCCGCATCGACATCACCGCGTGCCAGCAGGCTGCGCCCACCATCAATCAGCACACGTGCACGGGGGTCGATGGTCTGGCCAACACGGGCAGAGCCCACGCTCCCCGTAACGGCCACAAGCAGGGACAAAGCAAGCGCAGCAGGCATGTAACGCATCAACGACTCCCAGAGCCGGCCGTTCGGCACGATCGATCTCCCGGCTTCAACTAAGTATTTGGATATCACAGACGTTCAAGCGTTGCGAAGAAAAAGCCGTCTGTCCCATCGTCCCAAGGGGAAACACGCAGGCCAGGTCCGCGTGGTGTGCCCGCGCCGACATCCTGCCGCGCGACGCGCCACCCCAGCACTTCGGCCAAAAACGCGTTGACCACATCGGTGCCCTCGGCATCGAGGAGCGAGCAGACCACAAAGGTCAGCCGTCCGCCCGGCCGCACCAACCCGGCACCAAGCCGCAGAACAGCGGCCTGCGTGCGGGCATAGCGCTGCAGCGCCTGCGGGGTCAGCCGCCAGCGTGCCTCAGGCCCGCGCCGCCACGTGCCCGTGCCCGAACAGGGTGCATCGACGAGCACCGCATCGGCGATAGCTTGCCAATCGGCCAGCGCCTCGCCTTCGCGGCCCGGATCGAGCAGGCGGGTTTCGGCCAGCGCTCCGGCGCGCGCGGCGCGCTGCGGCAGGCGCGATAGCCGCGCGCGGTCGATATCGCAGGCGAGCAGCCGCCCCCGGTTTTCCATCGCCGCTGCCAGCGCCAAGGTCTTGCCGCCGCCGCCCGCGCACAAATCGACCACGGCTTCGCCCGGCTTCACGGCAAGCGCCGCGCAGGCCAGCTGGCTGCCGGTGTCCTGCACCTCGAACAGACCTTGCTCGAATTCAGGCCATGTCTCGGCAGGCGTCCCGCCGGGCAGGCGCAAGGCATTGGGGGATTGGGTCGTCTCCGCTGTCACGGGTAGCAGCGCTGCAAGTGCATCGCGGTTGCTTTTCAAGGTGTTGGCGCGCAGATCGAGCGGAGCGCGGTCGAGCATGGAAGCGCCGGCTGCGGCATCAACACCCGAAGCAAGCAGCTGCCGCTCCAGCCAAGCGGGCGCAACCCCTGCAGAAGCGACCGGCTCTCCGCCCGCGGCCGCTGCAGGACCATAGTTGGAGCCATCGAACAGAGCGGCCAGCACGGGATCGTCCGCGGCAAGACACAGCATGGCAGCGCGTCCGCTGACCGGGACTTCGCCGCACGTGCGGATCGCCTGCCACACCAGATCGCGGATCGCGCGGCGGTCCTTGCTGCCGATGAATCGGCGCGTCTTGAGCCATTCAGCGGCGATGCGGTCTGCCGACGCGCCTTCGCGGCGCACGGCGGCGATCACCGCATCGAGGATATCGATCGCCGACTGAACCCGCGCTGCGGGGGTCATGCCCTCAACCTCACGCTGCTTTTAGCGTGAGGGATAGTTGGGCGCTTCACGCGTGATCGAAACATCATGAACATGGCTTTCACGCAGGCCCGCATTGGTGATCCGCACGAACTGTGCATTGTCGCGCAGTTCGCCGAGCGTTCGGCTGCCCGTGTAGCCCATTGCGGCCTTGATGCCGCCGACCAACTGGTGAACCACGTCGCGTGCCGGGCCCTTATAGGGCACCTGACCCTCGATCCCTTCGGGCACGAGTTTCATCGTGTCCTTGATATCCTGCTGGAAGTAGCGGTCCGCCGAGCCGCGCGCCATCGCGCCGACCGAGCCCATGCCGCGATAGGATTTGTAGGCGCGGCCCTGAAACAGGAACGTCTCGCCAGGCGCTTCCTCAGTGCCCGCCAGCATCGAGCCGATCATGATCGTGCTCGCCCCCGCGGCAAGCGCCTTGGCCGCATCGCCCGAAGTGCGCAGGCCGCCATCGGCGATCACCGGAACATTGGTCTTGGCCGCTTCCGCGGCACATTCCAGCACCGCGGTCAACTGCGGCACGCCCACACCCGCGACAATGCGCGTGGTGCAGATCGAACCCGGCCCGATACCGATCTTGATCCCGTCCGCCCCGGCATTGATCAGCGCGCGCGTGGCCTCGGCCGTGGCGACATTGCCAGCGATGACCTGCACCGTGTTCGAGAGCTTCTTCACCGCCTCGACCGCGCGCGCGACATCGCGGTTGTGGCCGTGCGCGGTGTCGATGATGATCACGTCGCATTCGGCCTCGACCAGCGCGCGGGTACGCTCCAACCCCTTGTCGCCAACGGTTGTGGCAGCCGCAACGCGCAGGCGCCCAGCGGCGTCCTTGGTGGCGTCGGGGTAGTTCACCGCCTTCTCGATGTCCTTGACCGTGATCAGTCCGATGCAGCGGAACGCCTCGTCGACCACGAGCAGCTTTTCGATCCGGCGCTGGTGCAGCAGGCGGCGCGCTTCATCGCCCGTGGTGCCGAGCTTTACGGTCGCGAGGTTCTCGTGCGTCATCAGTTCGTGCACCGGCTGCGACGGATTGTCGGCAAAGCGCACGTCGCGGTTCGTCAGGATGCCGACAAGCTTGCCGCTGCGCTCCACCACCGGAATGCCGCTGATCCTGTTGGCGCGCATGATCGCTTGCGCATCGCCGAGCGTGGCATCGGGCGTGATCGTGATCGGATTGACCACCATGCCGCTTTCGAAGCGCTTGACTGCGCGCACGGCAGCGGCCTGCTGCTCGACGGTCAAATTGCGGTGCAGCACGCCGATGCCGCCTGCCTGCGCCATGAAGATCGCCATGTCGGCCTCGGTCACCGTGTCCATCGCGGCGGAAACCACCGGAATGTTGAGCGTGATCGAGCCGGTCAGCCGGGTACGGGTATCGGCCTGCGTCGGCAGCATGTCGGATGCGCCAGGGCGCAGCAGCACATCGTCGAAGGTAAGGCCGAGAGGGATATCCATGGGGCTGCCAGTCTCGTGAAGGGGAGGATTCGTGGCGGCCCATGTAAACAAGGGGGGCGGGTTCGGCTAGAGCTGGGCGGTCATTTTGCCCGAACAGACGGCCACGCCTTCGCATCGGCGAAATGGCGCACCATCTCAGCCTGGATCAGCACGTCATCGACCATGCCGCCATAGAGCACTTTAGCCTCATCGTCGGACGGCCGATGATAGAGGTTGTCCATGAAAGCTTCGAGCCGCTGCGGATCGGAATAGCTGGTGCTGACCATGACCGAGGGCACATCGTGCTGGATCAGCACCCAGCTGTCCTGCCGTTTTGCATAAGCGTTGGCGGCGTCCCCCGAAGCGAGCTTGCGCTTCATGCCCTTGAGAACCTTAGCGATGCCAGAATCAAGCGGGGTCATGCCTTGCCCGACGACGCTGACCGGTCGCCCGGCGGGGACAAGGCCAGTGCTGTCGACGTTGAACGCGGCCACCACCTTGTCTAGCGGCAGTGGCGGGTTTTCGGCAAAGGCCAGCGCACCGAGCAGGCCAAGCTCTTCGCCTGTGGTGGCGACGATATAGACATCGCGGTCAAGCGGCCGCCCGGCTGCAAGCAGCCGCGCAACCTCGGTGACGACGGCAAGGCCCGAAGCGTTGTCGACCGCACCATTGCAGATGAGATCTTCCGCAGGCGGCGCGGCGCATTTGCCGAAATGGTCCCAGTGTGCCATCAGCACTACGGCCCCTTCATCGCGCCCCTTTCCTTCGATCCTGCGCCCTTCTAGCTTGCCGATGAGATTGTGCGTCTTGATCCGCGTCTCGCGGTTGGTCGCCTCGAGCGAGGCGGTGAGCCCAAGGGCACGCGAACTGAACCCCGGCGCCGCGCCGGCCTGCCGCAAGGCGGCCAGATCAGGCGCGCCGGCTGATGCCAGCAGTTGCCTTGCCGCAGCTGGGGTCAGGAAGGCCTCGATATCCCCGCCAATCCGCTCACCCGCCAGCGCATAGCCAGCCCGGCGGCGGCGCGCGATCACATCCTCAAGGCTGCGCTCTGCGTCCAGCACGGTGAGCACCGCCGCCGCGCCGCCATCAAGCAGCCGCCCTGCGCGGTCGATGGGCCGCGCGGCCATGGGCGCGCTGCCGGGCTTGCCACCCGCGGTGCCGACGCTTTCAAGCGGGGGCGCTTCGCTGTCAAAGATCACCGCGACACGGCCTGCGAGCTCGGTGCGCAGCGTCTCGCCGCCAAGGCTCCGGCCGACATAGACCAGCGGCGCATTCTCGATCAGGCTACGCAGACCCGAAGTAACCACGAAGAACTCCGCCTCCGCCACAGCCACGGCCACGCGGCGGCGGCCATGGTAGAACTGCGCGCGCGAGCCCTGCGGTTCGCGCTCGACAAGCTCGACCGGGGCGAACCATGCATTGCCGGGGTCATTTGTGCCCGATTCCAGGCCGATATCGAACCATTGCCGCGCGAGATAGCGCAAGGTAAGCGTCTCGCCGGGCGTGCCGGGCTCCCGCCCGCCATACTCATCGCTGGCGAGCGTGGTGACATGCTGGCGCAGCTGCGCCTCGATCAGGGCAAGCTGCCGCT
>CANEVG010000031.1 GCA_947442095.1 Sphingomonadaceae bacterium | reverse complement strand
TCACTGCAGCCGTCGTTTCAGGCCTCGCGCTGGCCGCCGGCCCGGTCTCTGCGCAAGTCCAGCCATCATACAATACGCGCCCGATGGCCGTGCCTTTCGTCGATCCGATCCCTGCAGCGCAAGACAAGCCCTGGCCCGGCACGATCGGCCTCGCGATAGATGCCAGCGACGTCACCACCGGCGCCTACCGCGTCACCGAGACGATCCCGCTCCCGCCAGGCACCACCAAGCTGACCTTACTCCATCCCAAATGGCTGCCGGGTAACCATGGTCCGAAGGGCACCATTGCCGAGCTCGTCGATATTCGCTTCTTTGCAGGTGGCAAGCCGCTTTTATGGAAGCGCAACCCAGTCGATGTGTTTGCGTTCCATGTCGATGTGCCTGCAGGGGCGAGCGAAGTCGTTGCCAAGTTCATTCACACCTCGCCGCTGCGCGAAAGCGAGGGGCGCATCACGATGACGCGCGAGATGCTGAACCTGCAGTGGGAGAAAATGAGCCTCTATCCCGCCGGGCATTATGTGCGGCAGATCAAGGTGAAGCCCACGGTGACGCTGCCGCAGGGCTGGACGGTGTTCACCGCGCTCGATGGCAAGGCGCAAAACGGCAACACCGTGAGCTGGGACGTGACCGACTATGAAACGCTGGTCGATTCGCCGATCTTTGCCGGGCTCTATGCGCAGCGGCATGATCTGGGGCAGGGCGTGTTCCTCGATCTCGTGGCCGACAAGCCCGAGTTGTTGAAGGTTGCGCCCGAGAACCTCGCGACCTTCCGCAACATGGTGGACGAGGCGGTGCTGGCCTTCGGGGCGAAGCACTTCGACCACTACGACTTCCTGCTGGCGCTGACCGATCGGATGGGCGGCATCGGGCTGGAGCATCACCGTTCGAGCGAGAACCAATACGAGCCGCGCACTTTGATTGATTGGGCTGCAGGTGACTGGGATCGTAACGTGATCCCGCACGAATTCTCGCATTCGTGGGACGGCAAGTATCGCCGCCCGGCCAAGCTGTGGACGCCCGACTACCGCGAGCCGATGCAGGATAATCTGCTCTGGGTCTATGAAGGGCAGACCCAGTTCTGGGGCCTGGTCCTTGCCGCGCGCTCGGGCTTGCAGAGCAAGGAGCAGGTGCTGGGGCAGCTGGCCAACTATGCCGGTTCTTTCATGCAGTATCCGGGGCGCGAGTGGCGCTCGGTCGAGGATACGACCCACGATCCGATCATGGCCAACCGCAAGCCCAAGCCGTTCTCTTCGCTCGCGCGCAGCGAGGAATACTACACCGAGGGCGCGCTGGTGTGGCTGGAAGTCGATGCGATCCTACGCGATGGCACGGCAGGCCGGAAGGGCATCGACGATTTCGCCAAAGCCTTCTTCGGCGTGCGCGATGGCGACTGGGGCGTGCTGACCTATGAATTTGAGGATGTCGTGCAGACGCTGAATGGCCTTCATCCTTATGATTGGGCCAGCTTCCTCAAGACCCGCATCGAAACACCGGGCCAGCCCTCGCCGATCGGCGGGATCGAGCGCGGCGGCTACACGTTGGCATGGAAGGATGCGCCCAATCCCTTTGACAAGGCGCGGATGGCTGCGGGCAAGTTCATCTCGCTCAACCATTCGCTTGGCCTTGGCATCGACAAGGACGGCAAGGTGACCGCGACGCGCTGGGATAGCCCGGCCTTCCGGGCCGGGATCATGAACGGCATGCAGATCGTCGCCGTGAGCGGCAAGGCCTATGACGAGGACACGATCAAGGCGGCGGTGACGGCCGCGAAGGGTACGAACCAGCCGATCGAACTGCTGGTGAAGCGCGACGACCTCTACCGCACGGTGCAGATCGCTTATTCCGAAGGCCTGCGCTGGCCGTGGCTGGAACGCGCCGCGCCTGGCAAGGTACCGACTGGGCTGGACCGCCTCCTCGCACCGCGCGCCCCGGCCAAGCCTGCTGCCAAATAGCACAGCAGGGGGCGCTGTTTCGGATTGGAGCGAGGCAGCTTGGGGAACTGCTCTGCGTCCACTTCAGGGCCGCACGATAATGTTGCAGTGCACAAGTTGCGGCGCTAGAGACCCGGCGCAAGTTCACCCGGCCCGTTCGGCCCATCGAAAGCACGCCATGCGCATCGACATGATCCCCACCGGCGATAATCCGCCCGATAGCCTCAACGTCGTCATCGAAGTTCCGGCTGGCGGCGAACCGGTCAAGTACGAGTTCGACAAGGCCTCGGGTGCGCTGTTCGTCGACCGCATCTTGCACACCCCGATGCGCTATCCGGCTAACTACGGCTTCGTGCCGCACACGCTTTCTCCAGATGGCGACCCGCTTGACGCATTGGTCATCGCGCGCTCGCCGTTCGTGCCGGGTTCGGTCGTGCGGGCGCGGCCGATTGCAGTGCTGAACCTTGAGGACGAGCATGGCGGCGACGAAAAGCTCGTTTGCGTGCCGGTGAACTCAACGTTCCCCTACTACGCCGATGTGAAGGAGCGTGAGGATCTTCCCGAGATCGTGCTCCAGCAGATCGAACACTTCTTCACGCACTACAAGGATCTGGAGAAGGAAAAGTGGGTGCGCGTCGGCACATGGGGCGGCGCGGAAGACGCCCGCCGGATTACGATCGAGGCGATCGAGCGCGCCCAGAACAAGAAGGACTGAAGGAAATCGGCAGCGTGGCGGGCTTCAATCGCCTGCCACGCTCAGCCCGTCGATCCGCAGCGTCGGAACGTCGATGCCGCGATAGATTTCAAGGTCATCCGCCGCCACAAGCCGCGCGAACATGTCGACCAGATTGCCGGCCACGGTAAACTCTGCAATGGGCCCCGCAATAGCGCCGCCGCTGATGCGAAAGCCCGAAGCGCCGCGGCTGTAATCACCCGTCACGCCGTTGACGCCCATGCCGATCAGTTCGGTGATATAGATCCCGTCGGCGATATCGGCCAGCAGCGCTGCGCGGCTCACCGATCCCGGCTGCAGCACCAGATTACCGGCGCTGACATGCGGCGCACCGGACCCGCCGCGTGCGGCATGGCCCGTTGGCGCAGCGCCGAGCTGCCGCGCAGCGGCGGCGTCCATCAGCCAGCCCGTTAGCCGCCCCGCTTCGACCAGCGCGCGCGGGCTGGTGGGCAGTCCCTCGCCATCGAACGGCCGTGAGCGCGGCCCGCGCGGGCGCAGCGGATCGTCGGTGATGGTAATCGAACTGTCGAAGATCTGCGCGCCGTCCCTGTCCAGCAGGAAGCTTGCGCGCCGCGCGATCGAGGCACCCGAAATCGCGCCGAGCAGATGCCCAACCAGCGAACCGCCGACGCGCGGATCGAACACCACTGTATACGTACCGCTTCTGACCCGGCCCGGATTGATCCGCGCCACTGCCCGCTCGCCAGCCTCAATCCCGATGGCGGATGGCGAAAGCAGATCAGCAGCGTGGCGCGCGCTGCGCCAGGCATAATCGCGCTGCATCGAAGCGCCGCTGCCCGCCAGCACGCTGGCCGAACGCCCGTGGCTGGTCGCACCGTAGCCGCCGCTGAAGCCGTGGCTGGTGGCGAGCGCGACGACGCCGCGCCCTGCGCTGGCGCTGCCGCCTTCGCTGTTGGTCACGCCAGGCACCGCGCGGGCGGCATCTTCCGCTTCCTCGGCGATGCGGCGCAGCGCCTGCGGATCGGGCTCGGCCGGGTCGATCATGTCCAGCTCTGGCGGCGCGCCGCGCAGGAGCAGTTCTTCGGGCGCGAGCCCTGCGAATTTGTCAGCCGGGGCGGCACGGGCCATGGCCACGGCGCGGCTGGCGAGCTCATCCAGCGCCGCATCACCCAGATCAGTCGAGCCGATCGAGGCGGAGGCTCCGCCCACGAACACGCGCAGGCCAATGTGTTCGGATTCGGAGCGCTCGACCTCCTCCAGCGCGCCCAGCCGAACCGAGACCGATTCGGACGAATCGCCAAGATAGACCGCATCGCCCGCTTCCGCGCCTGCGCGCACCGCACGTTCGATCAGCGCGTGGCAGCGCTCCTGGGCCTGGAGGGGGGAGAGCATCGGGAAATGGGCCTTTCACGGGACGGGTCAGCGCGCAAAGGCATGGCGGCCTTTGCGAAGCCGATCTAGCCTGCCTGCCAGTGCCCGGCAATCGTGCCCTTCGGCATGTCCAAACGGGGCAATTGCGGTCAGGCGATGGCAGCCAAGGCGCGGAACAGGGCTGTCAGCAGAAAAGGCAGACCGATCGAAATGGCCCAGACCGCCAACTGGTCGCGGCGAAAGGCGCTCTGCAGCCCGGGTTCGGCAGCCGCAGTGTCGCCCAGCGCTTCCCAGCGGCGCTCGAAATGGCGAAACATTGGGATGACACCGGCGACGAGTACGACCAGCGCGATCATCGGCAGCAGCGAACTGCCTTCACCTTCCAGCGTGCGCATGGTCACGAAAATCTGCAGCGCAGTGTAGACCAGAAGGCCGTAGGCGACCGTGTCGCTCATGCGTTTGCGCCAGTCCAGCCGATGCCCTTCCCGTTTCTGGCTGTCTGAGGTCGTTGCCTCGATCCGCAGATTGTCCGCATAGGTTTCGCGCATCGGTGTGCCCCTGCTTCCTATTCCCTAAAGGGCAATAGAACACGCATTCCGCTCTCTAGCAAGTGTTACAGTATTACTGCTGGAACCCTATGCGGTGCACGCGTCTGAGGTGCACTCTGACCACGCCATGCACAAATCCTGCCAGATTGCGTGCAGACAGGCTTTGCCCGCGCCGCCGACCCGGCTATGGCAACTTTCGCATATGGAACAGACTTCATCCGCCGAGAGCAGCTTCGCGCAAGCTGGCCGTACCGTGGCAGAAAGCGCGCCGGGCTCCGACGCTGCGCGTGCGCTTTTGCAGGGCGGGCTCGAAGTCGTGTCGATCGCCAAGAGCTACGACAAGCGCGCGGTGCTGACCGATATCTCGCTGTCGGTGGGCAAGGGCGAAGTGCTCGGCCTGCTCGGGCCGAACGGCGCGGGCAAGACCACCTGCTTTTATTCGATCATGGGGCTGGTTCGGCCGGATTCAGGTCGCATCCTGCTCGACGGGGTCGATATCACCCGCCTGCCGATGTACCGCCGGGCCATTCTCGGGCTTGGTTATCTGCCGCAGGAAACCTCGATTTTCCGGGGCATGACGGTGGAGCAGAACATCGCCACCGTGCTCGAGCTGATCGAGCCCGACAAGGCGACCCGGGCTGCAGAGCTGGACCGGTTGCTGGATGAATTCGGCCTCACCCGGCTGCGCACCTCCCCCGCCATGGCGCTTTCGGGCGGCGAGCGGCGGCGCTGCGAAATCGCGCGGGCGCTGGCCGCCAACCCCTCGATCATTCTGCTCGATGAACCGTTCGCGGGAATCGATCCACTTTCGATCAGCGATATCCGCCATCTTGTGATCGATCTCAAGAACCGCGGTATCGGGGTGCTGATCACCGATCACAACGTGCGCGAGACGCTCGATATCGTCGACCGCGCCTGCATCATCTATGGCGGGCAAGTGCTGTTTGCCGGAAGCCCCGAAGCGCTGGTGGCCGATCCCAATGTGCGGCGGCTCTATCTTGGTGAGGGGTTCACGCTGTGATCCGCGCGAGTGGATTTTGGGTAACGGCGTGCCCAGCACGCCTGACGGGAGGCTAGCCCATCATGGCGCTGGGGCCGCGGTTAGACCTCCGCCAGAGCCAATCTCTCGTCATGACCCCGCAGCTCCAGCAGGCGATCAAGCTGCTGGCGCTCTCCAATTTGGAGATCGAAGCGTTCATCGGCGAGGCGCTGGACGCCAATCCGCTGCTCGAACTGGGCGAGGGCGTGCCTGACGGCGCGGCCGAGCCGGGCTTCGAAGCCGCACCAGAAGAGCAGCGCCGCACGCACCTTGAAACCTCGCCGGTTGATCAGCTCGTCAGCGAAGGCCGGGCGGCGGATGATCGTCCGCTCGATATTGATGCGAGCACGCTCGACCGTGACCGCGATACGGGCGATGGTGCAAGGGCTGACTTTGCCGAAAGCTTTGGCGGTTCGGGCGGTGGTGGCGGGGGTGAAGGCCCTGATATCGACGAGCGCGGCAGCGCCCCGGAAACGCTGGCCGAGCATCTTCATGCCCAGATCGGTGCCGTAACGTCGGACCGCACCCTGCTCTTCGCCGCGCGCTGGTTGATCGACCAGATCGACGAGGCTGGGTATCTCGTCGTCGGGCTGGAAGAGACCAGCAGCGCGCTCGGCCTGCCGCTGGCAACCGCGACCGAGGCCCTCGCGCTCGTCCAGTCGCTCGACCCGACCGGGGTTGGCGCACGCACGCTTTCGGAATGTCTGGCGCTGCAGGCGCGCGAGGCGGATCGCTATGATCCATGCATGGCCCGGTTGATCGACAATCTGGAACTCGTCGCGCGCGGAGAGATCGCCCGCCTCAAGCGGCTGTGCCAGGTCGATGACGAAGACTTCGCCGACATGCTGCGCGAACTGCGAGGCTATGATCCCAAGCCCGGCCTGCGCTTCGGCAGCGGGCCAGCCGAGGCCGTGGTGCCCGATATCCTCGTGCGGGCGGTGACGGGCGAGGACGGCGCTGAAGGTTGGGACATCGCCCTCAATCCGGCAACGTTGCCCCGGCTGGTGGTCAACCGGCGCTACTATGTCGAAATGCGCCACGCCTGCCTCGCCAAGGACGCCAAGGCCTGGCTGGGCGAGCGGTTGGCCGATGCCAACTGGCTGCTGAAAGCGCTCGACCAGCGGCAGAAAACCATCCTCAAGGTAGCGGCGGAGATCGTAAAGCAGCAGGAGGGCTTTTTCCGGGGAGGGGTCTCGCACCTCAAGCCGCTGACCTTGCGCACGGTGGCCGAGGCGATTTCGATGCACGAATCGACCGTCAGCCGCGTTACATCGAACAAGTACCTCCACTGCGCGCGCGGCACGTTCGAACTGAAGTACTTCTTCACCTCGGGCGTTGCCTCGTCGGATGGCGATGGCGCGGTTTCAGCGGAGGCCGTCAAGGCCGCGATCCGCCAGTTGATCGAGGCGGAGGACCCCAAGGCGGTGCTGTCAGACGATACGCTGGTCGACCTGCTGCGCGAAAAGGGTTTCGATCTCGCGCGGCGGACGGTGGCCAAGTACCGCGAGGCGATCGGGCTTGGCAGTTCTGTTCAGCGGCGGCGCCAGAAAGCGCTGGCGGGGGTGCGTTAACCCGGCCGTTCGGCCAGCATGTGTTGAATCATGCTCTGTAAGTTGGCGTCGTAGCGCGCGAGCACCGTGTGATCTTCAGCGGTTTGCCAGTGCGTCACCAGTTCGCGCCCGTTCCACCAGTGCAGCGCATAGCCCGGCGGATCAGCCACGATCAGCGGGCGCTGGTCAGGCTGCTCGGGGTCGATGGGTCTCAGGTCCAGCGCGACTTGCGGCGCTGTCGAGGGGCAAGTGGCGACGACGAGGTCTTCCCAATGCGTGGTGATCGCGCGGTGAATATGCCCGCAGATCAGGCCGATCACATTAGTGCGCCCGCGCAGGCAGGCGGCGAGGCGCTCGACCCACGGCTCGGCGGGGTCGGTGTTCATCCACGCGATGCCGACTTCGATCGGCGGGTGGTGCTGCACGATCAGCGTCTTGCGCGCCGGTTCGGCATCCAGTTGCGCCTCGAGCCACGCCGCCCTTGCTTCGCAGAATGCGCCGCCATGGCGGCCTGCTTCCAGCGTATCGAGCACAAGAATGCGCATCGCCGGGGTTTCGATCACAAATTGCAGGAAGCCGCCGTCGAACGTTGCTTCGGGAAACACATCGGCGAAGGTCGCGCGATCGTCGTGGTTGCCCAGCGCAAAGTAGACCGGGAAGGGCAGGCCGGAGAGCGCTTCGGCGAGCCGGACATAGCTGTCGCGGTCGCCCCGGTCGATCAGATCGCCGGTGGCCAGCAGCATGTCGGGGCGCGGCTCCATCGCAACAAGCGCCGCCACCACCCGGTCCAGCCGCTGGCGGTTGAACTCGCCCGGGCTGTCAGGCTCGAAGCCCAGGTGAATGTCGGTGATCTGTGCGATCAGCATGCGGCGCTCCAATCCGGCCCTAGCGCTGCGTCGCCGGATGGCGCGGCTTGTGCAGACCCGCGCCCCATGTAGCCGTCAGCAGTGCAGGCTTCTTGCGCTTGTCTGCCGGTTTCCAAGGCTCGCCGCTATCCATGTGATATTCGTGGCACATCGCGCAGCCCGATGCGACTGGTTCCTTAACCGTTGCGGAGGCAAGTTTTGCCCCGCCTTCGCCCACATGGCAGGAGCGGCAGCCGCCGGGGCCTTCAAGACCGGGGATGAGCACGGCATCGGCATCGTTCGAAGTGGCGGCCTTCACGTGGCAGGTTGCGCAATCGGATTTGCGGTGGTCTTTGTGATCGAACCAGCCCTTGTTGTAGTAGCGCCCGTTCTGCGCGACCTTCTGCACGGTGAAGCCTGCGGTTCCCGCTCCGCCGTTCCGGCCAACATTGTGGCAGTCATAGCACATGCCGCCTTTGCTGAAGACCTGGGCTACGGCCTGATCGGCCTGCATCGGATAGAAATGCACCGCGCGGGCGTAGTCTGTGGCGGTGGCTTGCATCGCAGCGTTGCCTGGAATGCGCCGTGCCATGCCAGACAGGCTGGCCGGGCGCGGCGGCGTCCCGCCACGGAACGCCGCGCGCAGGTCGGCCACGACCTGTTCGGGCTCACCATGGCGCAGCGTGCGGAACGTGCCGCCGATCTCATCGAAGGTCAGCGCATGGCAGCTCTGGCAGGCCTTCTCCATCTCTACCGGCTTGTAACGCGCGCCGCCGCTGTCGGTCTGGTGGCAATCCTTGCAACCGAGCGCATCGCCCGCCGCGAACTCGCCAGCGCGCCGCCGCACCATCTGGGCGACGCCGTTCGTCTTGGACAAGTGCTGGCCGTGGGTAAACTTGAGGCCCGTGTTCTCGCGCAAGTTGCCCGACCATACGGCGCGCTGGAGCAGCGGCTTATCGCCCTGCATTCCGGTCACCAGCATGGGCCGGAACTGGGGGTGAGCCGTCCCGAAATCGGCGGCATCGGCGATCTTCGTGTCGGACAAGCGCGATTTCATCCCGTCGTGGCAATCGGTGCAGAATTGCTGCCGCGTGGCGGGCATAGCACCCGCACCCTCGTGCTCGGTGTGACAATCGACACACCTGCCGGCCGGCTTGTTGAAAGCGCTCGCGACCGCGCGCTGGAACCCGGCAAAACCGGTCGGCTCCCCGCGCGCTTTCAGCAAGCGTCCACCATCGGCGATGTGCTGGTGGGCGTCAGTCTTGTGGCAAGTCATGCAGGCATTGTCGCGCACTGCCACGAAGGCCTGTACGTGGCAGGCTTGGCAATCGCCCCCAAGGTTCTTGTGCGCGGTGCTGAGGGTGCCCGATGACCATGCAGTATCACCATGAAGGCCCGCAGGCCGCCGTGCATCCTTGTGCAGCGCTAGCGGCTGGTATGTCGCCCACGACCAGATCGGCACGGCGAGAAAGGCGATCAGCATCAACGCGGCAAAGCCCCAGGCCGAAAGGCGCTTGCCCGGCAGCAGCTTCTGCAGCGTGTAGGCGCTGCCGAGATCGATCGCCTCGGCGCTTTCGGAAACGGCTTCGACGCGGCGCACGGTGAAGGCGGGCAGGCCGCTTTCGGCCTCGCGCGCCAAAGTGATGCGGTGCCCCCCGAACGCGAGTTCCGCGCCGATGTCGATCTCCAGCTCGGTCTGGCTGGTGCTGCGGCCGTTGACCGTGAACGGCTGATCACCGATCGATTCGATCAGCAAGGTGTCGGCATCAATGGCGCGGATGCGGGCATGGCGCGGATCGACGGCAAGGTCGGGCAAGTGAATGCCTGAGGACGCATCGCGGCCGATGACGAGTTCGGCTGCTTCCACAACCGAGCGGCGGACGATCTCCTCCCCGCTGGACTTGAGCGCGATCTGGCGGACAACAAAGCTCATCGGTGCGCTCACCAGTAGAAGAACACGCTGACGATGTGCGCGGAAAGCGCAGCGATCAGCGCGAAGGTCATGGGGACATGGACATAGAGCCAGGCTTGCAGCCAGCCCTTGAGCCTGAGGTGCCGCCGCATCCGCGCCAGCATCGCCTCCTTGCGCGTGAGCAGCGCATCAACCTTGTCGAGCGGATCATCGGCAAGGCGCGGCCGGTGCGCGCGCAGGCGGCGCAATTCGGCTGCGGCCTTGCGCGTCTCGTCCTGCGGGTAACGACCGGTCAGGCGGTTGACGATCGAGCCAGTGAACGGGTCCTGTTCCAGACTGCGGCCGACCAGATGGGCGCATTCGGGATCGAGCGGCTGCGCGGCGTCGTGCAGTTGCCGGTCGAGTGAGCGCAGCGCCTCGATCATCTGCTTCTCGGTGATCGCGCCTTCCGCGTCATACCGGTTGGCGGAAAGCGCGCGCGGCAACGTGGCGTAGGCGGTGACGCCGAAAATGCCCGAGACGATCACGATCATCATCAAGGCCCAGGCCAAAGTGTGAACGTTCCAGCCGAAGGCAAAGCCGGAATGAAGCGTACCCACCACGATCAGCAGCACGCCCAGCCAGACATGCGCCGAGGTCCAGGCCTTGAGCGACCAGCCCCCCGGCGTGATCGCGCGCTTGCGCATGCCCAGCATCGTCAGCCACAGGATCAGCAGCGCACCCACGGTGCCCAGCGTATAGCCCAGCCAGCTCGAGCCAAAGTGCTGCGGCGGCAGCGGTACGAAAATGTAGAGTAGGATCAGCGCGGCGGCGAGCGTTGCCGAAATCTTGATCCAGCGCCCGCTGCGATGAACGAGGAACCCCTCGTGCGTGCTTTGCCGTTCGCGCGTGCCGCCGGTGCGGCGACGGGTGGCCGGTGCCGGAGCAGGTGTCGTTGCCATGGCTCAGGCCCCTTCGTTTTCGAGGCGCGCGACGGTCAGGAACTCGTCCGGCGAGACGCGGATGGCTGCGCCCGTCGGGCAGGCACGCACGCAGCTGGGGCCGCCTTCGATCCCGGCGCACATGTCGCACTTGATCGCCTTCTTGCGGTCCAGCTTGTCATCCTGCACCGGATCGCCAGTGTATTTGGTGTTCTTCTTCGACCATTTGTAAGGCGGTTCGCCTGGCCCGGGGCCGCTGCCGAACAGCAACCACGAAAGCAGCGACGGCTTCTTGGGCGGCACTTTGTCCATCCGGATGACGCCATAGGGGCAGTTGCGCTGGCAATTGCCGCAGCCGATGCAGGTGTCGTCGATGAACACTTCGCCGTCCGGCCCGCGGTGGATCGCATTGGGCGGGCAATCGGCCATGCAATGCGGGTGCTCGCAGTGGCGGCAGGACGTCGGCACGTGGAGGTGGGCGAAGCTCTTGCCCGCTTCGCGGTCGAGCCTTGAAAGCCCGTCGTGGCTGTCGGCGCAGGCCTTCTCGCAGTTGTCGCAGCCCACGCAGAGACGTTCGTCGATCAGCAGCACGTCGGTCGCCTCGCCCAGCCCCTGTGACACGAGGAACTTAGCCTGCTCTGAATAGAGATCGACCACGCCGGAGAAGCCGTCCTTCTTCGATTCGACAAAGGCGTTGGTGGCGCGGCGCGTTTCCATGTCGGCGCGCGCGCGGGCGAGCAGCGCAGGCTTGGCGGCAAGCACCCGGCCAAACGCCTCGCCGTCGATCCTGATGACTTCGCTCTTGATCGCCGCGCGCACCGTGGCCGTGCGCTGCCCGCCATCGATCAGCGCCATTTCGCCGACGTAAGATCCGGCCGGGAGATAGGAGAGGAACACCGGCTTGCCGCCGACGACCTTCTCGACGATCATCGAGCCGACGCGGATGACGAAGATGTCCTTGTCGTCTGCGCCTTCGGTGATGATCGAATCTCCCGCGCGAACGGGCATGATCTTCGCGGTATCGACCACTTCGCGCACGTCGTCTGGCGTCAGGCCCGAACCGAACATCTGTAGCAATTGCCGCTCGGTTGAGATGCGTTCGATTGCGCGGCGGGCGCTAGGCACCTGGCTCTGCAGCTTGAGCGCGGCGTTGCGGCTGATCTCCACGCAAATGCAATCCTGCGCCGCCACCACGGTCGCGCCGCGCCGCCGCCCGGAAATCAGGCCAACCTCGCCGAAGATCGAGCCTTGCTGGATGGGTACGACCTTGCTGGGGTCACGCGGATCGATCCGCACATGGACTGCGCCTTCGGCGATGGCAAAAAGCGAGGAGCCGGGATCGTTCTTCTCGAAGATAGTCGCGCCCGCCTGGTAAAAGCGCGCATCCGAATCGAGCATGAATTCGCGCAGCTGCAACGTGGTCATGCCGCTCAGGATGGCGATGTTGGTACGCAGCAGTTCGAGCCAGTCGTTCACGCGGCGCCTGCCCGGCAGGCTGGCGAACTTGGCTTCGAGCAGCGGTTCGTCCGCCGGCTTCAGATCGGTGTTGCCGCTGATGAACTCTATGACGTCGTAGCCCTGGTTCATGCAGTGCTTGATCAGCGGATAGCCTGCGAGCGCGCCGATAACGAAAATGCCTGGCGCGGTCGATTCGAACTGCGGCGAAAGCGTCGGGAAGGCGAGGCGGTCATTGCTGGCGAATTCGATGCCGCAGCCTTCGACGAAGCCGCGCGGTGGGGCCGAGCCGATGCGCGCGATGATCCGGTCGCAGCGAATGCGCTCCTCGCCGTCGCGGGTGGAAAGCGTGATCCAGCCGGGCTCGACCGCCTTGGTCTCGGTCTCGTAGCGTATTGTCAGCTTGCCCGACGCATCGTCCTCAACCAGCGCCTTGGCGTTGGGTTCCTTCGCGGTGGCGAAGCTTTCGCGCACGTTGGCCGATTTGGACGAACGGTTGAGCACAGTGACAACATTGCCCTGCGCCGAATCCTCGGCGAGGCCGCGCGCGTTCTCGATCCCGGCGTCCCCGGTGCCCACCACCACGATGTGTTCATCGAGCACGGCATAGGGATCATCAAGCTGGTAGGTGACATGCGGCAGATCGCCGCCGGGGCAGCGCATCAGGTTGGGGTTCCCCTGCGTGCCGATGGCCAGCACCACGGTCTCGGCTATCACGACTTCGCCGCTGGTCAGCGTGATCGCATAAGGCGGGGCGTGGCGCTGCACTTCGGTGGTGGTGCTGGTGCCGTCGCGCGCACGGGTCACGATTTTCTGGACCGAGCCTTCGATGGCCGGGCCCGTGCCGCGGATCGATTTGACCTCGGCGTTGTACTTTACGTTGACGCCCAGTTCCTCGGTGCGCCGGTTCCAACGGCCGAGGATATCCTCGCGCTTGCCCGCATCGAATTCCTGGTCGGAGCGCAGCACGAGTTGTGACGGCGTCGCCATCACATGCTTGCCCTTCTGGTATTTGTAGATGGTATCGGAGAGGTGGTCCGTCTTTTCGAGCAGGACGTGGTTCAACTGCAACTGCGCCGCATGGCTCGCCGCGCTCATGCCGGCGGGCCCCGATCCAATAATCGCAACCTTATAGACTTCGCTCACCGGTGCGCGCCCCCCGCATAACGAGCGCGGGCCTTTTTGAACTGGCCCTGCGCTGCTTGTCCCGACTTGCGATCCCTGTTTCCCCAATCAATAGCCTAAGCCTCACGCATTGCCACACGCATTTTGGCGCCGGGTTAACTGGCGGTACGCCAACCGCATGCTTGCATGGTGCTACGCGCAAGGGATATGCCCCTTCCTGAGGCAGCGCCACGATCGCGCGCGCCCGGGAGCATGTGATGAACGAGGCTGACAGCACGTCGAAATCTGGCTCTGCCCCTGCTGCTGCTGCGGGCGGATCGGGACGCGGCGGTCGAATCGTGCTCATTGCTGCGGCGGTGCTTGCGCTCGCGGCGGGCGGCGTTGCGGTCTATCGCGGCGGACAGCGCGATGCCCCTCCGGCCGCCCTGCCGCCTGCGCCCACCGAAAGCCAGGCCCCTTCGGTCGATGATGTCATCACCAAGCTGGAGGCCCGGCTCAAGCAGAAGCCCGATGATGCGGAAGGGTGGCGCATGCTGGGCTGGTCCTATTTCCAGACCGAGCGTTTTGCCGAAGCGGCCACTGCGCTCAAGGAGGCGGTCAAGCTCGATCCGGATCATGCCGAGACCTATTCGTTCCTCGGCGAGTCTCTGGTGCTGGCCAGCAAGACCGAGGGCCGTATTCCCTGGGACGCCAAGGCCGCGTTCGACAAGGCGCTCAAGCTTGATCCCAAAGATGCGCGCGCCCGCTATTTCCGCGCCGTGGGGCTGGATCTCGCCGGGCAGCACCGCAAGGCGATCGATGCGTGGTTCGCGCTGCTGAAGGACACTCCGTCCGATGCGCCTTACGCGGAGGATATCCGCGCGGTGATCAAGAATGTGGGGACGCGCTACAAGATCCCCTACGAGGAACGCTTGGCCGCTGCGCAGTTTGCTCCGCCTTCGAGCGGCACGGCGACCAATGGCCCGGCGGTGGCCGTAGGCGGCATTCCTGGCCCTTCATCGGCAGAGATCAAAGCCGCATCGGCACTGCCCAAGGGCCAGCAGGAAGCGATGATCCGGGGCATGGTTGATGGGCTGGAGGCCAAGCTCACGAAGAATCCCGGCAATGTCGATGGCTGGATCATGCTGCTGCGCAGCCGTATGCAACTGGGCGAACCGGGCAAGGCAGCGCAGTCGCTCAAGGCAGGTCTGGCTGCGTTCCGCAATGATTCCGCCTCGGCACGCAAGCTGCGCGAGGCGGCGAGCGCTATCAAGGTGCCCAATACCTGAAAGAGATGCCTGAACCGGCGCGGGATGCAGCGCACGGCGCAATTAACGCGGCACCACGCAAAAAATACCCTTGCTGCTTCCATTGGCGCCGAACGATCTGCCAAACATCCGGTAAGGCTATAAGTTGTAGATAAACAAGGATTTTTTAGATCCGGAAGGGCTGTTGCCAGCGTCTGGTCACAGGGGCCTGCCCCCTATCGCCGCTTACGAGAAATTAACCTTTCATGTTCATTGGTCATATGGTTAATGGCGTCGAAGGCCCTGAATGCAGGGTTTTCTGCCACTGGGAATGGCAACAAGGGGCTGATCAATGCGCGTACTGCTGATCGAGGACGAGCCGACCACGGCCAAGGCGATTGAACTGATGCTCACCGCCGAAGGCTTTAACGTCTATTCAACCGATCTCGGGGAAGAAGGCCTCGATCTCGGCAAGCTCTATGATTACGACATCATTCTGCTCGACCTCAACCTGCCCGACATGCACGGGTACGATGTGCTCAAGAAGCTGCGCGTCGCTAAGGTCCAGACCCCGGTCCTGATCCTGTCCGGCATTGCCGAGATGGACTCCAAGGTCCGCAGCTTCGGCTTCGGCGCCGACGACTACGTGACCAAGCCGTTCCACCGCGAAGAGCTGATTGCCCGTATCCACGCTGTGGTGCGCCGTTCGAAGGGCCATTCGCAGTCGGTTATCCGCACTGGCAAGCTTTCGGTTAATCTCGATGCCAAGACAGTCGAGGTCGACAGCGCCCGCGTTCACCTGACGGGCAAGGAATACGCGATGCTTGAGCTGCTTTCGCTGCGCAAGGGCACAACGCTGACCAAGGAAATGTTCCTCAACCATCTCTATGGCGGCATGGATGAGCCTGAACTCAAGATCATCGACGTGTTCATCTGCAAGCTGCGCAAGAAGCTCGCGCATGCCTGCGGCGGGGAAAATTATATCGAAACCG
>CANEVG010000030.1 GCA_947442095.1 Sphingomonadaceae bacterium | reverse complement strand
GGGCGATCTGTTCGAGCGCGAAGAGGCTTATACGCGCCTTCCCGGCGATTACGACACCGTACGCGCATGGATCGCCGAACGCGCCACACCCAAGGTCGGGTTGGGAGCTGGCTGAGTTGGCCACACTCGACCTTCAGGCCAAGCTTATGTTGGGTGAGGGCTGGGCAGACTTCGCGCTGATCGACAGCGGCGATGGCCGCAAGCTCGAGCGCTATGGCCCTTACCGCTTCATACGGCCGGAGCCGCAGGCACTGTGGGCACCCCGGCAAGCGGTGTGGCAGGCTGACGGCGAATTCGTGCCCGGCTCCGACGAGGATGGCGGTGGGCGCTGGACTTATGCCAACCCCGTGCCGCGCGATGGTTGGCCGCAGGTGTGGAACGGCATCGGCTTCACCGCGCAATGTACGCCGTTCCGCCACCTCGGTTTCTTTCCCGATATGGCCCCGGTTTGGGACTGGATGGGCAAGCGGTTGGATGGGCGCAGCGATGCCGCCACGATGAATCTCTTCGGCTATACCGGCGTCGGCACCATGGCGCTCTCGCGCTATGGCCCTGTGACGCATGTCGATGCTTCGAAGAAGGCGGTGACGCAGGCGCGGGCCAATGCGGCGGTGGCGGGCCTTGAGGACCGCCCCGTGCGCTGGATCGTGGACGATGCTGCCAAGTTTGCCGCGCGCGAGGTGCGGCGCGAGCGGCGCTATGACGGGATCATTCTCGATCCGCCAAAGTTCGGGCGCGGGCCAGAAGGCGAAGTCTGGCGGCTGGAGGAGAACCTGCCGCCGCTCATCGCCGATTGCGCGCGGCTGCTGGATGCGCAGAGCCGGTTCCTGTTCCTCACGGTCTATGCCGTGCGCATGTCCTCGCTCGCGCTTGCGGGGCTGTTGGCCGAGGCACTGGCGGGGCTGCCCGGCACGATTGAGCATGGCGATCTGGCGATCAAGGAAGAGGGCGAGAGTGGCCGCATCCTGCCGACCGCGATCTTTGCGCGCTGGTCCAATCCAGGGGCATAAGAAAATCTGAGGCTGGCTTGCACTGGACAAGGGGCCGGCGGGGTGCCAGAGGCGCGGCCCGTGAACGACAGCCTTATCCTTGAAGTCGCCAACATCGAAACCGATGTTCTCACCGGGATTTACTCGGAAGAGACCGGCCGGGCGCAGCCCTTGCGCATTTCGATCAGCGCCGCCCTTGCGCCACAGGATCGCTACACGCCGGATTGCCCGCTGAGCGCCAGCAAGAACTACATGGACCTCAAGTTCGCGGCGAGTGAAGGTCTGCCCAAGGGCGTGCATTTTCAGCTGATCGAATCGGTCGCTGACCACATCTGCGAGACACTGTTCGTGCAGGACGGGCGGATCACCCGCGTCACGGTGAAGATCGTCAAGCTCGCGATCAGCGAGAACGGCGAGGAGATCGGCATGACGCTCACGCGCAATCGGCGCGACTGATCATGGTAGAGAACGCCCGGCCGCTTGCTCTGATAACCGGCGGGTGGCGGCGCATCGGCGCGGCGATTGCGCGAGCGCTGGCAGCATCTGGCTGGGACCTGGCGCTCCATGCACACAGCCCGAGCACGTTTGACCCGGTGTTCAAGGCAGAGCTGGAAGCATTGGGCATAGTGGTCCATCCGCTTGCCGCCGATCTTGCCGATGCGGAGGCGGTTACGCATCTGCCGGGTGAGGCGGTGGCACTGGCAGGTCGCGCGCCGAGCCTGCTTGTCAATTGCGCGGCGCTGTTCCGTGAAGACAAGATCATGACCGTGAGCGCGTCGGTGCTCGACGCGCATCTGGCGGTGAACCTTGCCGCTCCGGTGCTGCTGACGCGTGCGCTGGCCGACCTGGGCGAGGGCGAGGCCTCGGTCGTCCATATCCTCGACCAGCGCGTGCTCAATCCGGTGCCCGATCAGCTGAGCTACACGCTTTCGAAGCAGGCGCTGCACGCGGCCGTGCGCACGCTGGCGCGCAGCCTTGCGCCGCGCATTCGCGTCAATGCCGTGGCCCCCGGGCTGACCTTGCCGACGCCGGACTACAGCGATGCCCAATGGGCACGGCTCACCGCGATGATGCCGCTGGAACGGCTGGCTGATCCTACCGAGATTGCCGAGGCGGTCGTTTTCCTTGCCAAGGCGCGCGCCATCACCGGCCAGACTATTTTTGTTGATGGGGGCGCGCACCTTGAATCTTATGCACGAGACTTCGTATACCTAGCGCAATGAGCAGCGCCCCACTTGTAGATCGCTTCGCCCGGCGGATCACCTATCTGCGGCTTTCGCTGACCGATCGCTGCGATCTGCGCTGTTCCTATTGCATGCCCGAACGGATGACCTTCCTGCCGCGCGCCGAGGTGCTGACGCTGGAAGAACTGCACGAGGTCGCGCTGGCGTTCATCACGCGCGGGGTGCGTAAGATCCGTCTCACTGGCGGCGAGCCACTGGTGCGGCGCGATATGATGCAACTGGTGTGCGCGCTGGGGCGCAAGCTGGATGACGGAAGCCTCGACGAACTGACGCTCACCACCAACGGCACCCGGCTCGCCGAATTTGCCGATGATCTGGCCGCAGCGGGGGTGAAGCGTATCAATGTCTCGCTCGATACGCTGGACCGCGCCCGGTTTGCCGAACTGACCCGGCGCGACAGCCTGCCGCAAGTGTTGGAAGGCATTGCGGCGGCCAAGGCGGCGGGGATCAAGATCAAGCTCAATGCCGTAGCGCTCAAGGGCATCAACGAGCGTGAGCTGCCCGATCTGATCGCCTGGGCGCATGGGCAGGGGCATGAGACCACGCTGATTGAGGTCATGCCGCTGGGCGAGGTCGAGGGCGATCGCTTCGATCATTACCTGCCGCTCGATGCTGTTCGCCGCGATCTGGAAGCGCGCTGGACGCTGACGCCGAGCGATGCGCGCAGCGGCGGCCCGGCGCGCTATGTCGATGTTGCCGAGACGGGCGGGCGGCTGGGCTTCATCACCCCGCTCACGGGCAACTTCTGCGAAGGCTGCAACCGCGTGCGCGTGACCGCGACGGGGCAGCTGTTCATGTGCCTTGGCGGTGAAGGCAAGGTCGATTTGCGCACGGCGCTGCGTTCGGATGACCCGGCCGCCGCGATGGCCAATGCGTTTGCCCGCGCGATGGGCGAGAAACCGGAAAAGCACGGCTTCGTTATCGATCGCGCCGGGGCCGTGCCTGCGCTCGCGCGCCACATGTCGATGACAGGCGGCTGAAGTTGTCCGATCCTGGCCGAGCACGGCTGGTGTTTCTGGGCCGGCTCGAGGACGTGGCCGGCACGGGTGAGCTTGCCGTGAACGCCGGGCCGCTCGATCAGGTTCTGGCGGCCCTCGATCCTGCGCTGGCGGTGCAACTGCTGGGTGAACGCGTGCGCATGGCGCTCAATGGCCAGCTGATTGCCGAAGGTGGCGGCATCGTGCTGACGGACGGGGATGAGCTTGCCTTCCTGCCCCCGGTGAGCGGTGGCTGATATGGCAGACGTGCGCCTGCTCGGTGACGCATTCTCTGCCAACGATGAACTCGCGGCGTTTGCGGCGGCGCATCCGCAAGCGGGCGGCCTCGTCAGTTTTCTCGGGCAAGTGCGGCAGGAAGGCGGACCCCATGCGGTCGAAGCGCTGGAACTCAAGCACTACGCCGCGATGACCCTGCCGGGGATGGCCGCTCTGGCGGCGGCGACCGAGGCACGCTGGAGCCTTGACGGGCTGTTGATCCTGCACCGCTACGGCGTGATGCACCCCGGCGATCCGATCGTGGTAGTTGCCGCTGCCGCGCGCCACCGCCGCGATGCCTTTGCCGCCGCCGATTTCGCGATGGACCATCTCAAGAGCCAGAGCTGGTTCTGGAAGCGTGAGAAGACCGCGCGCGGCTGGCGCTGGATTGAGCCACGCCCGGATGACCACCGCGATCTGGCGCGGTGGTGAGCGAAAGTGGGGTGGTGGATCAGCCGCCACTGGCCTCGCTGAGCGCCGTTACCGTCTGATCTTCTTCCCGCAGCATGGCTTCAACCTCCTTATGCGCCGGGCTGACAGCGGCGAGGTCTGCCGCCGGTCCGGTGGCGGCCTGTTCGGTCGCGGCGATCTGGAGCCGGTCGAGATCGGCGAGCACGACCATCCCCTCACTGCGCGCTGAGGCGAGGGCGGCGAGTGCGACGGCGGCGCGTGCCCATGCTTCGGTGCCGGGCGCTGATCCGCGTGCGGCGGCCACCAGGCGCGCCGCGTCGCCCTGCTGCTTGCCGAAGCGGGCATGCGCTGCACGCGCCACTTCGCGCAAGGCGGCGACCTGTGAGGCCAGGTTCGCGCCAGCCGGTAGCTGTGTTGTGAGCGGCAGGATTTCAGTCGGCGTCACCGGCTGGCCAGTGCCATAGGCGCGTTCGGCCGGACGCAGCGCCAGCGAGGGGAAGCGCGATCGGTCTGCATTGCAGGCGCTGAGCGTGAGCAAGAGCATCACGAGGGCGACGGTACGGGTGGACAGCAAGGCCATGCCCGCGCCATAGCACGCCGCGCGCGCTCCGCCAGCGGGGAGGCTCATGCAGGTGCCAAATTCCGCCGTGCATGGCGTTGACACGAAGCCGTCATTCGATTAATCGCGCCCCTCTTTCCGGGACTTCGCAATCACGCGGAGAATCGGCGCGTTGCCTGTTAGCTGCGATTCGCGGGTATCGGTGCAGCCACACATTTGAAACGGATAGCAGAACCATGTTCGCAATCGTGCGCACGGGCGGCAAACAGTACCGGGTCGCCGCCGGAGACAAGATCGCGGTCGAGAAGCTGGCGGGTGAAGCCGGTGATACGATCACGCTGAGCGATGTCCTGCTTGCAGGCAACGAAGGCGCCATTGCGGATGCCAAGGGCGTCACGGTTTCGGCCGAGATCATTGCCCAGGCGAAGTCCGAAAAGGTCATCGTGTTCAAAAAGCGCCGCCGGCACAACTATCGCCGCAAGAACGGCCACCGCCAGCAGATGACCCTGCTGCGCATTCTCAGCGTCGCCTGAGCGCAATTCGGAGTAGGCTAAGATGGCACATAAGAAAGCAGGCGGCTCTTCGCGCAACGGCCGCGATTCGGCAGGCCGCCGCCTCGGCGTCAAGAAGTTTGGTGACCAGCACGTGATCGGTGGCAACATAATCATTCGCCAGCGTGGCACCAAGGTGTACCCGGGCGCCAATGTCGGCATTGGCAAGGATCACACCCTGTTTGCGCTCGCCGAAGGCCGCGTGCGCTTTCACTCGGGGAAGCTTGGCCGCAAGTACGTGTCGGTGGATATGATGGCTCTAGCCGCCGAATAATCGGATGGTCAAAATTGGGCCATCCTTCCACGGGATGGCCCCGCCGGTCTCAAGCAGGTCGGCTAATCGAGGGAGAGGGGCCCGCCCGTCTCCCTTTATGTGTTTTTCTCCCTCATCGCTGCCACTGGTCGTCGCATAAGTATCGCGCGCCGTGTGGATCGCAATATGCCTGTCATTTCCACGCCTTAACGGCTACGAAAACGGGGGCGGATGAGGAGAGTTCGGATGTTCATTCGCAGCGAAAGGCTGTTCCTGCGCCCCGCCTGGGCAGAGGATTGGGCTGATGTGCTGGCCGCGATCAGCGACGAGGCCGTCTTGCGCAATCTCGCGCGCGCGCCGTGGCCGTACCGTGCGGAAGACGCGCAGTGGTTCGTGAACCGGCCGCAGGATCTGCGCTGTCCCGACTTTCTCGTTACCCTGCCAGGTATGGACGGCGCGCATGTCATCGGCTGCGCGGGCATGGTCTCTGGCGAAGACGGCACAGCCGAGATTGGCTACTGGATCGCGCGCAGCCACTGGGGCCGGGGCTTTGCGACCGAGGCCGCCCGGGCGGTGCTGACGGTTGCGCGCACGCTGGGGCATGACCGGGTCGAGGCGAGCCACTTCCTCGACAACCCGGCCTCGGGCCGTGTGCTGCAGAAGCTCGGCTTCACTGCGACGGGCGAACATCGCCAGCGGCATAGCGCAGGCCGCGGTGCGGTGGTGACGAGCGTTGTCTATGAAACCCGGCTTCAGGTCGTGGGCAGCGGCGGCGATGATGGCGGCGATGAGGAACCGATGCGCCGCGCGGCCTGAACACCTGCATCCAAGAGAGACGTTTGCGTGACACAGCGGTTGCAGCGCGCTTGCTCAGCCGCCTCCTGCGTTCTAGGCGTATTGGCCAGCGGCGCAGGGGGTTTGCGCTGCCAAGTCGGAAAACCGCCAGACAATGTCGATCAGAAAGCGTCTCAGTCCTGAGGAAAGCCGCATTGCCGCGCTGGAAGCCGCTCGGGCCTTGTTGATCGAAGCGGGGCCGCAGGCGGTTACGCTCAAGGCCGTGGCGGGCCGGATCGGGCGCACCCATGCCAATTTGCTGCACCATTTCGGCTCGGCATCCGGTCTGCAGAAGGAACTGGCGCGCCATCTCGCGGAGACGATCTGCGGCGTGATCCGCGAGGCGGTGATCGCCAGCCGTTCAGGCATCGGCAGCCCCCGCGATGTCGTCGATCTTACGTTCGACGCGTTCGACCGGGAGGGTGCAGGTGCGCTCGCTTCATGGATGCTGCTTTCGGGCAACGAGGATGCGCTCGATCCGATTGTCGATGCGATCCACGATCTGGTGATCGAGCTTAACGAGTTCGGCTCGGACGCGATGCGCGGCACCACGCTGACGCTGGTCCTGATGGCGCTGGGCGATGCACAGATGGGTGGGCCGCTGAGCCAGGCGCTCGAACTGCCACGCACCGCCGCGCGCGATTATGCTGCGCAGATGCTGGAAGCGGCTGCGGCCGAGCACGGCACGCTCATTCAGGCGGGCTGAGCTCCATCCACGCAGGGGCAAGCACAGCAGGAATATCGTCCACGCGACGATGATCGACCGCGAGGCCGAGTTCGGGATAGGCCGCGCGCTGGCGGGCGGGGTCTGACCGGTCCAGCGGCACCACCACCAGCCGCCGGTTCACCTTCTGCCGCCAGTTCATCCGCGCGGTGTTTTCCTGCCCCACATAGCAGCCCTTGGTGAAGCTCACGCCGCCCAGTTCCGCCGCATTGGTTTCCAGCCACAAGGTCTGCTCGCTGCCCAGTTCGGCGAGGCCCTCCGGAACTCCATGCGCCAGCCGGTGCGCCCGCCAAGCGGCATCAGCCGGTGTGTCGCTCTCCTTGACCGGGGCGATCCAGCGGTGGCCGAGCGAGGCATGGCGCGGATCGGTGGGTTCGCCATCCGCCTGCCAGAAAATGCCTAGCGCCGGATCCTCGGTAATCGCGATGCGGCGGCGCAGCCGGTAGAGCGCGAGCCGTTTGATCAGCGCTGGAGCGACTGCTGCCTCGCAATCGAGCAGCAGGTCCGCGCCCTCGGCCCACACTAGAAAATCGAATAGGGCCTTGCCTTGCGGGCTCAGCAGTCCGGCCCACACCGGCAGAGAGCCCTTCATGTCGCTGGTGACGAGGCCTTGCAGGAAGGCCGCAACGTCTTCCTTCTCGTCCACCGGGGAGAGGCGGACAAGGGCGCGATGGAACAGGCGGGGGTTGCTCATAGGTGACAGATAGGCATCGCAGCGCTTAAGGGGAAGTCATGACCGCCAAAGACTCGATGACCATCCGCCGCCCAGACGATTGGCATGTCCACTTGCGCGATGGCGCGCTGCTGGCAGGCGTTGCGCCGCACACCGCGCGCCAATTTGCCCGCGCGATCGTGATGCCCAATCTCTCGCCGCCGATGACCGACTCGGCAGGGGTGGCCGCCTATCGCAATCGGATCATGGCGGCGCTGCCGACCGGCAGCGATTTCACCCCGCTGATGACGCTCTACCTCACCGATCGCACCGACCCTGACGAAGTGGCGCGTGGCCATGCGGCGGGCGTGTTCGTTGCGGCCAAGCTCTATCCTGCGCATGCCACCACCGGGTCGGCGCACGGCGTGACCGATATCGCGAAAATCATGCCGGTGCTGGCGCGGATGGAAGCGATCGGCATGCCGCTCCTGATCCACGGCGAGGTGACCGACAACCATGTCGATATCTTCGACCGCGAGGCCGTGTTCATCGAGCGCACGCTGATCCCGCTGGTGAAAGCGCTGCCGGGCCTTCGCATCGTGTTCGAGCATATCACGACCACCGAAGCGGTGCAGTTCGTGGAGAGCGCCGGCGCGAACCTTGCGGCGACGATCACCCCGCAGCACCTCCATATCAACCGCAACGCCATGCTGGTCGGCGGCATCCGCCCGCACGCCTATTGCCTGCCAGTGGCCAAGCGCGAGCATCACCGGTTGGCGCTGCGGAAAGTCGCGACTTCGGGCAGCGCGCAGTTCTTTCTCGGCACCGACAGCGCCCCGCACGACAAGCGCCTGAAGGAAGCGGCCTGCGGCTGCGCGGGCATTTTCAACGCGCCCTTCGCGCTGGAAAGCTATCTTGCGGTGTTCGAGCAAGAAGGCGCGCTCGATAAGTTCGAGGGCTTTGCCAGCGAGCATGGCCCGCGCTTCTATCGGCTGCCGCTGAACGAGGGGACCGTGACGCTGGAGCGCAGCGGGGTGACCGTGCCGGACGAGATCGACGTGTGCGACGCGATCGTGGTGCCCTTCCACGCCGGCGAGACGCTAGGCTGGAGACTGCGCGTGTGATCCCAAAAAGTGGGAACCGGTTTTTGGACCAAGATCACACGCCATCAGGAATGCGCGTGTGAGTTCAGCCGCGCCTGGTGCAACATGTCCCAGGTGAACAGGCCAAGCGCGATCCATATCAGCACGAAGCACCCGGTGCGCGAGGCATCGAGCGGCTCGCCATAGAGGAAGTGGCCGAGCAGGAAGCCGATGCTGGGCGTGATGAACTGGGCAAACCCCATGGCGGAGAGCGAGAGGCGCCGCGCGGCATAGCCGAAAAACAGCAGCGGGATGGCGGTGAACACGCCGCCGAGCATCAGCAGCCCCGCCATATCCCAGCTTGCCGCCATGCTCGATCCGCCACCCACGCCGCTGCCGGTCCAGGCATACCAGCCGACCACCGGGAGCGCGATGACGAGGCTCACGCCGGTCTCGATGGTCACGGCTTCCAGCGCACCGGCGCGCGTGATCTTGCGGACAAAGCCATAAAGCGCATAGCTCACCCCGAGCGCGAGCGCGACGAACAGCGTATCGAGCTCGCCGAAGGCCAGCAGGCCGATCCCGGTGGCCGCGAGCCCCACTGCCGCCCACTGCATCCGGCTGAGCCTTTCGTGCAGAAACACCGTGCCGATCAGCACGTTGATCAGCGGCATGATGTAATAGCCAAGGCTGGTCGCCAGCACGTGGCCCGAGACGACCGCGATGAAGAAGATCAGCGAATTGGTGGCAGTCAGCAGCGCGCTGGTGGCAAGCCGCAGCACCACGCCCCGGTCGCGCAGCGCGGCAAGGAGCGCGCTGCCTTGCCGTTGCAGCGCAATGATCGCGAGGCAGATCGGCATGCTCCAGATGATCCGCCATCCCAGCAGTTCGGGCGCGGGCACGGTGTCCAGCAGCTTGAAGTAGATCGGCATCACGCCCCAGAACGTGTACGTGGCGATCGCCGCGATGGCACCGCTGCGGTTCTGGCTGGCTTGGCTCATGGATCCCGCCATGACAGCGCGCGGGCTGCGAACCAAGTGCGAAAACCGCATTGCCCGATCAAGGCCTGCAATCAGGTCCCGATGAGCTGGTCACGCCAATTTAACCAAATCCCGCGCATGGAGCGTGCATGATCCTCGCCCGCGCTTTGGCTGCCCCTCTCTTGCTTGCGCTGCTCACGGCCTGCGCCGGACAGGCTGCGCACGAACACGGCGAGGAGGCAGACGGCGCGCATGATCCGGTGATGACCGCCGCGATCGAGGGTCAGCTCATGGTCGATCCCGATCTGAGCCAGGCGAACAACCGCAATCTGGCCGTCGTTCCGGCCGGGCCAGCTGATCCCGCGCTCCCGCTCCCGGATAACCAAGCCAAGTAACCGGGTTCAGGTATCCCTGAGGCCCACGCCGATCGCGGCGCGGGGCTGCTCCATCTCGCTCGATGCCACCGGATAGGCGCAGGCATCGGCGGAGTAGTAAGCGCCGGGCCGGTTGTTGCCGGAAAGGCCGACGCCGCCAAAGGGTGCGGCAGCAGCCTCGCCAATGGTCGCCCGGTTCCAGTTGACCACACCGGCGCGCATATTGGCCCAGAAGCGGTTGTATTCCTGCGGGGTGCCGCCGATCAGCGAGGCGGTCAGCCCGAAGCGCGTGTTGTTGGCCTCGGCAATCGCCTCATCGAAATCGTTCACCGAAACCACCTGAAGCAGCGGTCCGAACAGTTCGACATCGGGTCGGTCTGCGATCTTGGTCACATCGATGATAGCGGGGCTGACGAAGGGCAGATCATCGCGCAGTCGCGCCATGTGCTTGATCGCGCGCCCGCCATTGGAGAGCAGATAGACAAAGCTTTCGGTCAGGCCATCGGCGGCGGCATCGTCGATCACCGGGCCCATGAAAGGGGACGGGCTATCAAACGGTGCGCCCACGATCAGGCGGTCTGCCAGCTTGCGCACCTCGCTGATCACTGCATCGTAGAGCGTGCTTTTGACAATTAGCCGCCGCGCGGACGAGCAGCGTTGCCCCGCGCTGGTGAAGGCCGATTGCACGACAATGGCAGCGGCATCGGAGAGCTTGGGCGTGTCCCACACCACAATCGGGTTGTTGCCTCCCAGTTCGAGCGCGACAAGCTTGCCGGGGTTGGAGGCCAGCTTGCGGTTGATCGCGATCCCGGAATGGGCCGAGCCGGTGAACAGGACGCCGTCGATCCCGTCATGCGCGACGAGTGCCTGACCTTGCTCCGGTCCGCCGAATAGCACTTGTATGACCGCCGCGGAAATACCCGCACGGTGATAGCAGCGCGTAAGCATTTCGGCAGTGGCGGGGGCTTTTTCCGACGGCTTGAACACCACGACATTGCCCGCAATCAGTGCTGGCACGATTTGTCCCGTCGGCAGCAGGGCCGGCATATTCCACGGGCTGATCACGGCAAGCACGCCGTGGGGCTTGTGCCGCACGGCGGCTGTCCCGTTGAGCGCGCTATCCAGCTTGCGCTGCGAGGTGCGGTCTGCATAGGCGCGCACCGAAACCTCGACCTTGTCGATCACGCCATCGACTTCGCTGCGCGCTTCCCACAGCGGCTTGCCGGTTTCGCGTGCGATCAGGGTGGCGAGCTTTTCGGATTCCTTGCGCACTTCGTTGGCAAATCGGCGCAGCAGTTCGATCCGGGTAGAGAGCGGCTGCGAGGCCCATACCGGCCAGGCACGCCGCGCGCGGGCCACGACATCCTCGACGTCGCCGACCTTGCCGCGCCACAGTTCCGATCCGGTCGCGGGCTCAAAGGATACGATTTCGCCGTCGGGCACGGGTTTTCGGGGCCTTCCTCTGCCTCACTGTGCCGCACTATGCCGCAACAGCCGACGGCCTATGGCATGCGAGTGGTAACCAAACAACAAACCTGCAGACCCGTGTGGTTCGGCGCAGGTGCGGTTTTGCAGGCGATTATTGGGTTCTGACCCTAGGCGTGGCCGGCTGGACGCGGCTTTGGCCCATGTGCCATGGCGGTACGGCGCAAGGCTGCCACCTTCGCCTCGAACAGCGACCAGTCGTCGCCTTCCGCGATCGGTGCCCAGATCGCTTCGACTTCATCGATCAGCAGCGATTGCGGGGCAGGATCTGCCCAGTAGGCGTGGGATTCTGCCACAGACCTGTAGAGCGCCAGGGCTTCGCCAAGCGCGCCAGAAGCGCCGCGTCCGCCGCGGTGTGCGAAGAAGAACGTGTCCGGCCCTTCTCCGCTGTCTGCCATGAATTGCTCGCACAGGCTGATCAGCGCGCTATCTTCCTCCAGCCCGCGCGGCTCCACGCCAAGCCGCCAGCACCAGCGCCGCGCCATGGCGGCATGATAGTGGTCGCCAAAGCAGTTCAGCGCCTCGATCAGCGGTGGCGATTCTTCCAGCGTGCGCAGCGCCATGGCAAGCTGGCCGCAGTTCCAATGGATCGCCTCGATCTGGCGGCCAAACGCATAGAGCCCGCTCGAATCGAAATAGGCGGCGGTAAAGCCCGGGTCCCAGCTGGGCAGCCAGCGCCAGGGGCCATAGTCGAAGCTCTCGCCTGTCACGTTCATGTTGTCGGTGTTGAGCACGCCGTGGACGAACCCGGCGACGACATAGCTGGCCGCCATGTCGGCCATGCGCTCCACCACTTGATGCAGCAGCCGCGCGGCAGGGCTCGCGCTTTCGGGGCCATCCCCACCCGGAAAATTGCCAAGGCAATATCCCACCAGCGCGGCCATTTTGTCCGCCTCGCCCAGCGCGGCAAGGCGCTGGAACGTGCCGATGCGGATGTGTCCGTGGCTCAGCCGCACCATCACCGCAGAGCGCGTGGGCGAGGGTTCGTCACCGCGCCACAGCTTCTCGCCGGTTTCGATCACCGAGAAGGTGCGGCTTGTGTTCACCCCCAACGCGCCAAGCATTTCGGTGGCGAGCACTTCGCGCACCGCGCCCTTCAGGGTCAGCCGCCCGTCACCCTGCCGGCTCCACGGTGTCTGCCCGGAGCCCTTGGTGCCAAGGTCCATCAGCCTTCCCGCGCCGTCCAGCATCTGCGCGTAAAGGAACCCGCGTCCGTCGCCCAAATCAGGGTTGTACACGCGGAACTGGTGGCCGTGATAGCGCAGCGCCAACGGCTGCTGGAGGTTCTCCGGCAGCGGCACGAAGCGGCCCATGTGCGCCAGCCATTCGTCATTGCTTAGATGCGCGAGGCCAACTTCAGCAGCCGCCGCCTGATTGCGGAAGCGCAGCTGGGTCATCGGGAAATCCGCCGGGGCGACCGGATCGCCGATCCAGCTGGCAAGGTCCTGGATACGGGGAGCGGGGCGATAGTTCGCGTCGTGCAGGTCAGCCATCATGCCGCGATAGTGGGGTGGAAGGCGCGGCGGTGCAAGCGCGGTGCGGGACAAACTCCGACCGGGCAACAAGCTATTGCCAATCGGCAGTTTTGCCGTCACCTCGCACAATGCGGCGATCACACTAGCGGGACATGACTGGAACAGGACATGGCAGACGGGGCGACGCAGACCAGGGTTCGGACGTGGGAAGATCGCAGCTGGATCAGCCGCGATGGGCTTGACCTGCATTACCGGGATTATGCCGGCCCTGTGGAGAAGCCGCCGATGCTGTGTCTGCCAGGGCTCACGCGCAATGCCCGCGACTTTGCCAATCTGGCGGCTTCCCTCGCTGGTGAATGGCGCGTACTCTGCCCCGACATGCGCGGACGCGGCGATAGCGATTATGCCCGCGATGCGATGACCTACACCCCGGCGCATTATGTCGAGGATGTCGAGGCGCTGCTGGCGGCGGAGGGGATCAAGCGCTTCGTGTCGATCGGAACGTCGCTGGGCGGGTTGATGACGATGATGCTGGCGATGAAGGATCCCTCGCGGATCGCAGCGGCGGTGCTCAACGATGTTGGGCCCGAAATCGAACCGGCGGGCCTTGCGCGCATCCGCGAGTATGTCGGGCAGGGGCGCAGCTACGAAACCTGGGTTCATGCGGCGCGCGCGCTGCAGGAAGCAAACCGCGATATCTATCCCGCGTGGCAGCTGCCCGATTGGCTGCGGCTGGCCAAGCGCTGCATGGTGATCGGCAGCAGCGGGCGCATCGTGTTCGATTATGACATGAACATCGCAGAACCGTTCGAGGCGCCTGAAGGCCCGGCGCCCACGGCCGATGTGATGTGGGCACTCTTTGACCTGTTGGCGACGCGCCCGCTGTTGGTGCTGCGCGGTGCGCATTCCGATATTCTCTCGGCCGAAGTGGCCGCGCGCATGGCGGCGCGTTCGGCCACGACAGAGTTGGTCACAGTGCCCGGTGTCGGCCATGCGCCAACTTTGGACGAGCCGGAAGCCATTGCTGCGATCGCGCGGCTGCTGGCGCGCGCAGCGTGATGGAGCCGGCACGGTGAAGGCGAAACCCGGCGGACGGCTGCATCTGCTGCACTTGCATTCCACATTCGACGCGGGCGGCAAGGAGCGGCGCAGCACTAGCCTGATCAACCGCTTCGGCAAGGCGGTCGATCACAGCATTGTTTCGGCCCAGCCGGGCGCAATGGAGGCCCGCACGCAGATCGATGCCGGTCTTCCGGTGTATTTCCCGTTTGGCTTTCCGCCGCTCGCCGGGCGCTTCGGGGTGCGCCGCCTGCAGACGCTGGCGCGCGCGATGAAGGGCTTCGATCTGATCCTCACCTACAACTGGGGCGCGATGGATGCGGCCATGGCGCACGCGCTGTTCGCGCCCTCAATGGGCCTTGCACCGCTGATCCACCACGAAGACGGTTTCAATGCCGACGAGGCAGTGAAGCTCAAGGCCGCACGCAACTGGTATCGCCGCGTCGCGCTCGCCCGCGCCAGCGCGCTGATCGTGCCATCGCGCCAGCTGGAGCGCGTGGCGCTGGAGGTGTGGCACCAGCCGCCCACCCGCATGCAGCGGATCGGCAATGGCATTCCGGTCAAGGCCTATGGCAAGAAGCCGCGCGCCGATGCGCTGCCACGCGTCATCAAGCGCCCGGGCGAGAAGTGGCTGGGCACGCTGGCAGGGCTGCGGCCAGTCAAGGCGTTGCCGCGCCTTGTTCGCGCGTTCCAGGGCCTGCCTGAGGAATGGCAACTGGTGATCGTGGGCGAAGGCCCGGAGCGCGAGTCGATCATGGCCGAAGCGGCGCGGCTGGAAATCGGCCACCGCGTCCACTTGCCGGGACATGTGGCGCAGCCCGCCGATGCGACGGGCCTGTTCGATCTGTTTGCCCTGTCCTCCGATAGCGAACAGTTCCCGCTTTCCGTGGTGGAGGCCATGGCGGCGGGGCTGGCCGTGGCAAGCCCGGCGGTTGGCGATGTGGCGGATATCGTCTCGCCGGAGAACGCCCCGTTCATCGTGCCGCCCGGCGATGAGGCCGCGCTGGCAGCGGCGCTGCTCCGGCTGGTGCAGGACGAGGCGCTGCGGCGCAGGATCGGCGCTGCCAACCAGGTGCGCGCCCGGGCCGAGTTCGACGAGGCGGCCATGGCTGCGCGCCATGCCGCAATCTATGCCGCAGCGCTGGGCCGGTCATCATTTCCCTAGGCGGTCTTCTCCTCATGCCGCACATTGGAGAGCCGCTTGGTCGCGCGCCGGGGGACGGTAATCGTCAAACCGGTTGAATTGGCAGTCCCCCCTGCTAAACAGCCGCATTCCGGCGAACTAGTGCGTCGTTAACCGTTTCACTTGAAAGCGCAGCCTTGGCTCTTACTCCAAAAAGCCCGTCCGTTCCGGACCCTGCCCCAGTCTCTGGAAAGGATGCTGCCGCTCAGGAAACCTTCCTGCGCGAGGTAGACGACGCCTTGCGCGAAGATCAGCTTCTGGGTCTGCTGCGCCGCCGCGGCCTGCCGATTGCGGCGCTGATTGGCGGCGGCCTTCTCGGCTTGGCGGGCTATCTCTGGTATAGCGACCACACGCAATCAGTGATCGGCAAGCAAGGTGAAACCTTCACCATGGCGCTGGATCAGCTGACCGCCGGGCGCATCCAGACCGCGCAGACAACCATGGCTCCGCTCGCCAAGGATGGCAGCCCTGGCTTCCGTGCTGCGGTCAAGCTGGTCGAGGCCGGTCTGGCCGAGCAGGGGAACAAGGACGACGTGGCGGCCAAGGGGTTTGCCGCCATCGCCGCCGAACCGGCGCTACCCGGTCCTTACCGCGATCTTGCCACGGTGCGCGAGATCGCTTCGAATTTTGACAAGCTGGCCCCGCAAGTGGTGATCGACCGGCTGAAGCCGCTGGCTGTGCCGGGCAAGCCTTGGTTCGGCAGCGCGGGCGAACTCGTTGCGCAGGCCTATCTCAAGCAGGGCAAGACCGAG
>CANEVG010000029.1 GCA_947442095.1 Sphingomonadaceae bacterium | reverse complement strand
TTTTTGAGATGTTCCGAGAAGAACAAATGGTGCCCAGAAGAGGACTCGAACCTCCACGCCCTTGCGAGCGCCAGCACCTGAAGCTGGTGCGTCTACCAATTCCGCCATCTGGGCACGGTAGCGGACAGCAAATGCGCCGTCCGCCGGGTAGGAGCGGGCCGATACGGGATGGCCTTCGGGCTGTCAACCTTGCCTGCGCCGATTCAGGCACCACTGGGGCATTGAATGAAGAGGTACGCCTGTGGCAAGGCCGACCGGTAACTGGAAACGGGCTTGATCTGATGAGCAACGAAATGAACCGTGATCTTGATGGCCAGCTGATTGCGCTGGTCGGCGGCAGCGGGTTTATCGGGACACATGTGGCGCAGGCACTGCTGGTGCGGGGCGCGCGGCTACGCGTGTGCAGCCGGCACCCGAGCCGCGCCTACCGGGTCAAGACGCTGGGCGGGCTCGGCACGGTGCAGCTTGTGGCGGTGGACGTGACCAAGCCGCACACTGTGAAAGTGGCGCTGACGGGCTGCGATGCGGTGGTCAACCTCGTCGGCGCGTTTGCGGGCAATCTCGATGCGGTGCAGGGCGCGGGCGCGGGCAAGTTGGCGGCCCTGGCCAAGGCGCAGGGTGCCAAAGCATTCGTGCATATCTCGGCGATCGGGGCGGATGCGGGCTCTTCCGTGGCCTATGCCAGCACCAAGGCGGCAGGCGAGGTGGCCGTGCTGGCCGCGTTCCCCGAGGCGGTGGTGCTGCGGCCCTCGGTCGTGTTTGGCGAGGATGATGCGTTCATCAACCTGTTTGCCGGGTTGATCGCCAGCGCGCCGGTGATGCCGGTGTTCGCGGCGGATTCGAAGTTCCAGCCGGTATACGTGGACGACGTGGCGGACGCGGTGGCCAATGCCCTGGCGGCCCCCGCGAGGTTCGCGGGCCAGACTTTCGAGCTGGGCGGGCCGGAGGCGATTGCGATTGGCGACCTGAACCGCCGGATTGCCGCCGCAGCAGGGCGCGCGCCTAAGTTCCTCGAACTACCGGACGGGGTCTCCGCCGCGTTTGCTGCGCTGACCGGCTGGCTGCCCGGCGCGCCGATGAGCCGTGACCAGTGGACGATGCTGCGGAAGGGCAATGTCACGAGCGGCACGTTGCCGGGGTTGGCGGAACTGGGCGTTCAGGCGCGGCCGCTGGGGCTGTTCCTCGACAAGTGGATGGTGCGCTTTCGCAAGGCCGGGCGGTTTGGCACACGGACGAAAGCGGCCTGAAACAGCGACGCGAGACGGCAGCTCCGGGTGACACAGGGTCGCGCTGTGTTACCCACAAAACCTCCTAAAAATTATTTAGACATAATACTTTGGCTCATTCCAGAGTGACGGTGACAGGTTTCGGCACGCGCTTGCGCTGTGGAGGGAGCGACTACGGGAAAGAGCGGTGCGCGCCAGCCGGGACCGGCGCACGGGGCTTGTCGTAGAATTGCGGGATTTAGGAAAGGTTGGCGACTTGGCGGTGCACCGCTAGCAGGATAGGGTCTAACGTCCACATCGCGCAGGAGCACGCCGCCATGACCATCCGCCGCCGCTATGCCGATTGCCGCGATGGGCAGATCCATGTGCGCGAGGCAGGCGATCCGGGCAGCCCGGCGATCTGCCTGTTCCACCAGACCGCCTCATCCGGCGCGATGTTCGAACAGGTCATAACGCGGTTGGCGGGCCGCTATCACCTGCTGGCCTTCGATTCACCGGGGTTTGGGCAATCCTATCAGCCGAGCGCCATTCCCGACATGATCTATGTGGCGGAACGGCTGATGGAGGCCATCGACAGCCTCGGGGTGGGCACCTTCCATGCCTGCGGGCATCACACCGGGGGCTGCGCCGCGGTGGAAATGCCGCGCGCCTATCCGGGGCGGCTGGCTTCGCTGACGCTTATCGGGCCGGTGCTGGTGAACGAGGCGGAGAAGGCGGAGTATCGCAAGGTGTTCGTGCGCCCGTTCGCGGCAGAGGCGACGGGCGTGTTTCTGACGACGGCGTGGGAATACCTCGCGATGATCGGGGCGGGGGCCACGGTCGACCTGCATTGCCGCGAAATGGTGGACCACCTGATCGCGCGCGAGACGATGCCGATGGCGTTCAGTGCGGTGTGGAACCAGGATGTGGAAGGCGCCTACCGCGCAGTCGACGTGCCGCTGCACATCATGTGTTCGAAGGACGACGTGCTCTGGCCGCTGTTTGAACGCGCGGGGGCCATGCGGCCGGATGCGGTGCAATCCATCGTGGGCGGCGCAGACTTCCAGCCCGACCGCGATCCGGACGGTGTGGCGGATGCGCTGGATGCCTTTATCCGGGGGCTTTAGGGTCGGGGTGGGTGTGGTGTTCAGGTGCTCTGTGTCTCGGCTTTAGGACAGGCACAAAATTTCGCCCCTCACCGGAATGGACGCACCTGCCGGTTGCGTCGGATTGCGCTCCCGACATGGGCTAAGCTTGTACAAGACATTCGCTCGGGTCAAACTGCTTCCCAAGACGGCTAGATTGATGCTGTTTTTCGCTTTGCTAGCAAGTGCCGGGCCAGCCTTGGCGGGGGAACCGTTCTATTTTCACAAGACGGGTGTGAGCGGCGAACAATACATGGACGAGGTCAACGACTGCGCGCAACTGGCCGGTGGTGTTCGCGTTCCCCACATGGTGGCTTCTGCCTATGGCGGCACACCAGCCAACAATGCCCTTGCCGCAGGTCTGCCCTCCTTCTTCATTGCCGTGGCTGAGCAAACAGCACCTCAAACGGCGGAGGAAGCTGCCGTACCATTCGAGAACTGACGGCGACGACCACGGCCAGAGTAGCGGCTGCCCCTCCACGGCTGTCCCATGACGGCCACGTCTGTGGGGCAAGGCGCCTCCCCTCACGTAATCCGGAACACCTGAATCAGCCGCCCGTTCGCCTTCGGGCCATAGTCCGGCACGGGGATCTCCGGGGGGATCGGGTAGGTCAGCGTGGCTACAAAGACGGATTCGCGCAGCCAGGCGTATTTCTTGCCGGGGACGTTGAAAGTCGGGAGCAGGCGGAACTTGAGGCTTGAGTAGCGCGGGCCCTTGTTGTGGATGATGATTTGCACGCCGTCGTCGGTTTTCAGCCGGTAGAGCGCGTCAATGATCTGGACGCCGTCAGGCCGCACTACCGGGAAATCGCCGCCGCCGGGAATGACGGTGCCCTTGATGCCCTCACCCTTGATTCCTGGTCCGTGAAACGTGCCGCCAACGATCGGCCAGAGGATGTCACGCGTGCCGTCTGCGGCGGTCTGGTCGCTCTTGTCGCCCATCGCTTCCGGTTCGGAGCAGAAGGGCAGGATATCCATCACCCATTCGAGGCCGACCTCGTCGTAGACCTTGGGCTGCTGGCCCGCTGACGGGGGCGGCGCCAGGGTCTCTGCGCCGAGGCGCGTGGCGGCGCTGGCGAGAGGGATCCCTGCGCCGATGAGGCCGATGGCGCTGCGGCGGGATAGGGTCATGTATCTCTCCGGATGGGCCGCGCGCTGGGCCAGTTTTACGCGTTTACGTCGGCGTAGTGCGCGGGGGGCTGGATCACGTCCATGCGTTCGGTGAGGAGCGGGCGGAAGCTGGGGCGGCTCTTGAAGACCGAGTACCAACTGCTCGCCTGTTCATGGAGGGTCCAGTCGATCCCGCCAAGGTAATCTGCCACCGAAAGCTGCGCGGCGGCGGTGAGATCCGCCAGGCTCATGGTCGAGCCGGCGAGCCAGGGGCGATGGTCGATCAGGAAGTCGATGTAATAAAGGTGCTCGTTGGCGAGGCGCATGGCTTCGCGCAGCACGCGGCTATCGGGTGACTGGCGGTAGACCAGACGCTTCTTCATCCGCTCTTCAAGCAGGGGCTGGGTGACGGCGCTGTAGAAGTTTTCATCGAACATCGCGACAAGGCGGCGGATTTCGGCGCGGCCGACGGCGGTGCCGTTGATCATCGGCGACTTGTCGACCGTTTCTTCGAAATACTCGCAGATCGCCCGGCTGTCAGCCAGAGTGATCTGCTTTTCGGGGTTGTGCAGCACCGGCGTGCGGCCGGCGGGATTGAGGTCTTCGAACGCCTCGCGCCGCTCCCACGGGTTTTCGCGGATGAGTTCATAGGCCACGCCTTTTTCGGCGAGGAGCAGGCGCACCTTGCGGCTGAACGGGCACAGGGGGAATTGATAGATCTGCCACATGGCTAATGTTAATGGACGAGGGCGCGGGGGCGAGTCCAGTGTGGGCCGGTCCGGGGTGGTGGTTTTCTTGTGGGCTGGGAGGCTGAAGGTTCCGCGCAGAGGCGCGCAGCCGCTAAGGAGAGAGTTTCGCGCAGAGGGCGCCGAAGTCCGCAGAGAGGCCGCACATGCGGCGCAGCCGCTCTTCTTCGGCTTACGGT
Source organism: Sphingomonadaceae bacterium (assembly GCA_947442095.1). Taxonomy (GTDB): domain Bacteria; phylum Pseudomonadota; class Alphaproteobacteria; order Sphingomonadales; family Sphingomonadaceae; genus Novosphingobium. The sequence continues at coordinate 11,839 of CANEVG010000029.1, read as the reverse complement.
GCGCTTAACGCATCACCAGGATCCGAACAGCTGCGCTGCAATCACTGCACCTCTGTGTCTTTGCGGGCCTCGGCGCCCTCTGCGCGAGACACCTTGTTCTTCTTTATCGCCGGGTTCCACCACGGCCCCCCGCCTGCTAGGGGCCGTGAATGCTTACACTTCAGGGTATCACCGTGCGGCTTGGCGGGCGCACCATCTTGGACCGCGCCACAGCGACGATCCAGCCGGGCTCCAAGGTGGGGCTGATCGGCCGCAACGGCGCGGGCAAATCGACCCTGATGAAGGCAATCATCGGCGAGATCGAGCCCGACGAGGGCGGCGTGGAAATGCCCAAGCGCACGCGGCTGGGATACATTGCCCAGTCGGCGCCGAGCGGGGCCTCCACCCCGTTCGAGACCGTGCTGGCCGCCGATACCGAGCGCGCGGCACTGATGGCCGAGGCGGAGACTTGCGAGGATCCGGACCGGCTGGCTGCAGTCTATGACCGGCTGATTGCGATCGACGCCTATACGGCGGACGCGCGGGCGGCGCGAATCCTGATTGGGCTCGGGTTCGACGAGGCGATGCAGGCCATGCCGCTCGACAGCTTTTCGGGCGGTTGGAAGATGCGCGTGGCGCTCGCCTCGCTGCTCTTTTCCGCGCCCGATCTGCTGCTGCTGGACGAGCCTTCGAACCACCTCGATTTGGAAGCGACGCTATGGCTTGAGAGCTTCCTGCAGAGCTATCCCGGCACGATGATGGTGATCAGCCACGAGCGCGATCTGCTCAACAATGTGGTCGATACGATCCTGCACCTGCAAGGCGGCAAGATTGCGCTCTATGCCGGCGGCTACGACAGCTTCGAGCGGCAGCGGGCCGAGCGGGCCGCTCAGATCGCCGCTGCGAAGGCCGCGCAGGATACCCAGCGCAAGAAGCTGGCTGACTATGTGGCGCGCAACAGCGCCCGGGCCTCCACCGCGAAGCAGGCGCAGTCCCGCGCCAAGATGCTGGCCAAGATGCAGCCGGTGCTGGCGATGATGGAAGACCCGACGCTGAGCTTCGACTTTCCCGATCCGGACGAACTGCGCCCGCCGCTGATCACGCTGGACCTCGCAGCGACGGGCTATGTGGCGGAAAAGCCCATCCTGCGCCGGCTGAATCTCAGGATCGATCCCGATGACCGGATCGCGATGCTGGGCCGCAACGGCAACGGTAAGACCACGCTGGCGCGGCTGCTCGCGGGGCAGTTGGCGACGAGCGAGGGCGGGATGACCGCATCGGGCAAGCTCAAGATCGGGTATTTCACGCAGTATCAGGTGGAGGAGCTGGCTAGCGATTCCACCCCGCTCGAGCTGATGACGCGAGCGATGACCGGCAAGGCGCCCGCCGCCGTGCGCGGGCAGCTGGGCCGGTTCGGCTTTTCCGGCCCGCGTGCAGAGGCACGGATCAATACGCTGTCGGGCGGAGAGCGCGCGCGGCTGGCGCTGGCGCTGGTGACGCGCGATGCGCCGCATCTGCTCATTCTGGACGAGCCGACTAACCACCTCGATGTCGATGCGCGCGAGGCACTTGTCCAGGCACTGAACTCCTATACCGGGGCCGTGATCCTGATCAGCCACGATCGGCATATGGTGGAGCTGACCGCCGACCGACTGGTGCTCGTCGATAGCGGGACGGCGCTCGATTATGCGGGGAGCATCGAGGACTACATCGACTTCGTGCTTGGGCGGAACCAGCCGAAGGGCGATGGGGGCAAGAACGGCAAGCAGAAGGGGAAGGGCGGGGCAAAGACCCGCGAGGAGCTGAAGGCGCTGCAGAAGGCGGTGAGCGAGGCCGAGACGGTGATCGCCCGCGCGCAAATGCGGCTGAGCGCCCTCGATGCCGCGCTGGCCGGAAAGTCGGACAAGGATCTGGCGCGTCTATCGATGGGCGAGCTGTCGCGCCAGCGCAGCGCGGTGGAAGCCGAGCTGGAAGCGGCCGAGGCGCGCTGGATCGAGGCGGGCGAGACGCTGGAGGCGTTCAAGGAAGGGGTGAACTGAGCGCCCGCAGTGCCAGTTTGGCCTCCACCCCGTCCCACAGACGCTGGAGGCGCTGGCTGGCTTCGCTGGCGGCCGCGAACGTGCCGAGCGGGGCGCGACGGGAGGCGGTCTGTTCGATCATGCTGTTCATCGGGATCACCGGCCAGCCAGCGGCGAAGCCGGCGTGGGCTTCGCGGTGCAGCTTGCGGCGCGCGTCGTACATCAAGAGCACGGGCAGGATCGGCGGGTGGCGCGGGTGGTTCTTCAGGATTTCCTCGCGGATCATCGGCAGCGCGCGGGCTGATAGCGGCGACGGCGACAGCGGCACGATGAGCAGATCGGCGGCGGCGAAGACCTGATCGCTGATTTCGTTTAAGACCGGCGGGCAATCGATGATGATGCGCGGGTATTCCGCAGCGAGCAGTGCTGCGATCCTGGCCAGCCGCTTGCGCTTGCCGATGCGCGCAAAGGTTAGCGAAAGCGAGCGCAGACTTTCGTCCGATTGCAGCAGCGAGAGGCCGCGATAGCGCGTTGCGGTCACCAGTTCGCGCGGCTTGCCCTCACGATGGAAGACCGATGCGGCGCGCTTGCCGGGGTTATTGGGCAGGCCGAGCAGCCAGCCTGCGCCGCCTTGCGGATCAAGATCCCACAGCAGCGTGGAATGGTGTGAGACCGCAGCCGAGCGCCACGCCATGTCGACCGCGAGCGTGGTCTTCCCCACGCCGCCTTTAACGCTGTAGACCGCAATCAACGCCATTATGCCCGCAATTCTTCTGGAATCGCAGACATAATGGCCGGGCTGGCGGGAATCGCAAATGGTATCGCGTGGCGGTGTCTCGCCGCGGGACAATCACTGGTTTCCAGCGCGGCACCCGCCCGCTTCCCTGCCCCTTGCAGGAAACTTGGGGACCCATGAGAGTACCCTGAGTGATGGTCGGGCGGGCGAACGGGCCGGCGCCGCCTCCGTTCCTGTCATGCTGAAACGGCAAACTAACGCAGCATCTGCATCCATGCGCGCAGGATATCGAGGCCGATGCGTTCGACCCCGGTTTCCAGGCAATCGGCGTTCAGTAGCCGTGTTAGGCTGCGCTGCTTCTGGGCGATCGAGGGTGGGGCCATTTCGCCCATCAGGTTTCTCCCGCCCTCAGGCACCGACGGCGAACTGGACTTCGCCGGTCAGAGCGGCCAGGTTGAGCACCATCACCATTTTGTCGTCGATGGCGGCAAGGCCTTCGAGAAACGGCACGACACTGTCGTTGCCGACGCCCGGCGGCGGGGCCTGCAGCGTCTGACCGGACACGGCGGCGATATCGCTAACCGAATCGACGATCCACCCTCCGACTTGTGCGCCGCAATGCGGGAACGCTCGAGGACCGCCGTGCCGCCAGGGGCAGGCCCGAAGCATCCAAATCAACACGTGTAATCCTGATCGGTGAAGCCATCGATTCCTCCGCTATTGAGAAGAAAACAGAGAATCCCAGTTGGCTTCGCCCCGCAAGACACCAGGAGCCAGATGATCGGGCCGCGTGCATAAGCACGCGCTTATTGATGCGGCGATAAGCGCGGCGGCAATGGCGCGGGGCGTTGCCGGGTTGCAGCTTTGTGTCTCCAACCATGCAAAAGGAGATACCGATGCTGAAATCGAAAGCAGTCCCGGGTGCAGCGCGGGAGCGGGACGATGCCTGACACGCCCCCGCTTGTAACGCAAAAACAGCGGCGCTGGGATCCGGTGGTTAAGCTGACGCACTGGGCCGTCGCACTTGCCGTGCTCGCCAACGCGGTGATCATGGAGGAAGGCTCGGCCGCCCATGTCTGGGTGGGTTATGCGCTTGCCGCCATTCTGGCCCTGCGCCTGCTCTGGGGCCTGATCGGCCCGGCCGAGGCGCGTTTTTCCGCCTTTCTGCCAAGCCCCCGAAAGGCGCTTGCCCATGTCGGTGATATCGCGGCGAAGCGGCACACCGCGCATCGTTCGCACAATCCGCTGGGCGCGCTGATGATCTATGCCATCTGGGGGACGCTGATTGTGATCATCGCGACCGGCGCTGCGATGGCCGGCCTGCCGCCCACGACCGGAGCGGAACACCGGGTGGAGCAATCCGGCGGTTCGGCGGCGAGGGCGGGGAGCGTGATCGAAGCGGCCGAGGAGCGCGATAACGAAGCTGGCGAAGATGGGCGCGGGGAAGACGGGGAAGGTCCGCTCGGCGAAGTGCATGAGGCTGGGGTCAATCTGCTCTACGGGCTGATCCTGCTGCATATCGGCGGCGTCCTGTTCGAAAGCCGCCGCCAGAAGCGTAACCTTGCGCTGGCCATGTTGCCCGGCGGGGGGTAACCTTCGGCATGGTTTCGTCACGCCAGGCTCAATCCCGCCGCAAGGCTGCCGCGATGACCGTCGTGGTGGCCTTGCAGGCGTTGGCGGCGACCCTGTTTCTGGCCGATTTCGGAAGGGATGTGGCAGAGGAGGGCTGGACCGGCCACCTCGTGGCCGAAGGGGCCGCCGCGACTGCGCTGATCGTGGCGGTGGTGGTCGGCGCGTTCCAGGTGCGCGGCCTGATCCGGCAGGGGCGGCAGGATGACCTTGCGGTGGCGCTGGCGCGGCAGGCCGTAGCCGATCTGATCCAGCGCCGTTTTCGGGATTGGCAGCTCACGGCAGCCGAAGCCGATGTGGCGCTGTTTGCGATCAAGGGCGCTGATGTTGCGGAAATCGCGCGCCTGCGCGCGGCGGCGGCTGGCACGGTGCGCGCGCAGCTCACCCGCGTTTACGCCAAGGCGGGCGTGAGAGGTCACACCGGCCTGATCGCGCTGTTTCTTGATGATCTGATCGATCCTGCTGCCCTTGCGCAAGAGCAGGAAGCCGATGGCGCAGCTTCGGAACCCTCATGAGCGCTGCCGGCATGGACACGGGCCTGGATCTGGCCGGCTTCGCGCTCGCCGTGCTGCTGATCGAACTGACGCCCGGGCCGAACATGGCGTGGCTGGCGGGGCTGGCCGCGACCGAGGGGAAGCGTACCGGGCTCAGCGCGGTGGCGGGGGTTGCGATCGGCCTGCTCGCGAGCGGGGCGCTGGCGGCGCTGGGGCTGGCGGCTGTGCTATCGGCCATGCCGGCCTTGTGGCATATTCTGCGTCTTGGCGGGGCGGCGATGATGGGCTGGATGGCGATCGAGGCGTGGCGCGGGGCGGATAAAGCCGTAGGCAGCCGGCCGCCTGAAGAGGGCGCACGCCGCGCGTTTGTGACCGGGGCCTTGATCAATCTGCTCAACCCCAAGGCCTACATGTTCTTCGTGGTGGTGGCGCCGCAGTTCCTGAACGGAGCGGTGCTGACCTTGGGCAAGGCCCTGCTGCTGTCGGTGGTGAGCGCCGTAATCGCGACCGCGATCCACTGCGCCATCGTGCTGGCGGGCAGCAAGGCGCAGGCATGGCTGGCTGATTCGGCGCGCACTCGCTGGGTGCGGCGGGGCTTCGCCGTGATCATCTTCGGCGTGGCCCTATCATTTCTACTCATCGATATCGGGTGAACGGCGCGCTTCCTGCGTGAAATTACGCAGCGGCATAAAGGGCATAGGACAATACCTTAGACAGACCTCGACAGGCCGCTGCGGTTATGGTGTCTTTCCGTCAGACGGCGAAAACGCTGAGATTCGGGGCTAAAATGCGGGTCCAGGATTCTAGAAAGACCTCGGGACAGGGCAGATATCGGCATGGAACGACAAGCCAGAGTTGCGATCCCGGCGATTGACCGGCGTGGGCTGCACAGTCTTGAGACGCACTTCGTCTCGCAGGATGTCTATCGGCGGGACGATCTGGCTGAACGGCAGGCCCGGCTCGCGCAAGTCGTGGCGGGCCGGATCATCCCCCAGCTGCTGCGCCTCCACACCGAGATCCTGCCCGATGCGCCGCCGATCGAACAGGTTGTCGAAGCGCTGGCCCCGAGCATTGACGATATCTCCGGCCTCGCCCACATCGTGCTGGGCGACGATCTCGAGGCAGCCGTGGCGTATGTGCTGGTGCTGCGCGACCGCGGTCTTTCGATGGAGACGCTGTTCGTCGAACTGTTGGAGCCGGCGGCCCGGCACCTGGGCCAGCTGTGGGACAACGATGAGTGCGATTTCATCGACGTTACGCTGGGCGTGGCGCGGCTGCAGAAGCTGCTCGCCACGTTCAACGGATCGCACTTGCTACCGGAGCTTGACAGCCGCCGTACCGTGCTGATGGCGATGACGCCGGGAGACCAGCACTATTTTGGCGCAAGCATGGTCCAGCGGTTTCTGGAAGGTGCAGGCTGGAGCGTGGAGCCCGCCTTCGACAAGTCGGCCGCCGAGATCGCCCGCGCCGCCAGCGCGCAGTGGTTTGCCGTGGCCGGGCTGACGGTCGGCTCGGAACGTTCGTTTCCCGCGCTGGCCGAAACGATCCGCCTGATCCGCCGGGAATCGCGCAACCAGATGATCAGCATCATGGTCGGTGGTCCGCTGTTCACGGCCAATCCGGCGCTTGCCATTGAGGTTGGCGCGGACGGCACCGCCGCTGATGCGCCGACGGCCGTGCTGATGGCCCAGAAGCTGTTCGATGTGATGGTGCTGAAAACGTCGAACTGAATTTGTTTGTTTGCGAAACGCTCTTTCGCAACCCTATCCTTAATTCGCCGTCTGCAGCATCGCCTCGCGGATATCGAGCAGATCGGTGCGGATCGTTTCCAGCTGCTTGCCATCGAAGCGCAGCGCGCTGTCAAGGATCGTGCGGCGCGCGGCCTGATAGAGTTGGAGCAGCGGCTGCCCGGCGGGGTGCGCGCTGTTGACGCCGAGTTCCAGCGCAGTGATCGCGGCGACCGCGCGGGTGAGCGCGGCGCTTTTTGCCGAGTTGTCGCCGTGATCCTGCGCATAGACCGCGCGGCCGATAGAGCCTGCGGCCTGTTCAAGGCACAATGACACCAGTTGGAGCGAGCTGGCACCCTTGACGCGGGCGTCGAAATCGACGCGGCGATAGGTTTCTCCGGGATCGCGGCGCAGTTGCATCAGTTGTTGGTCCCGTTCCAGGCATCAATCTGCTGCTTCAGGAAAGACAGCGTCGATTGCGAGCTTGTGACATTGGTGTTCAGCTTGGCGAAGCGCGAGACCAGTCGTGTGCGCAGGTCTTCCTGCTTGGTCGCGATGTCGCTCTGCTGCTTGCCAAGCTTGGTCTGCAGCGAGGTCAACCGCGCGATCGAGCCGCCCAGCGCATTCGGATCAGAGCTTGCGTTGACCGATCGGGCGAGCTTGTCGACCGTGGCGAACACGCCGAACAGGCCGGTGGTGAACATCGCACCCGTGCCTTCCGGATCGCGCTTCACGGTTTCTGCAAGGCGCTCGGCCTTGAAGGTGAAAGTGCCGTCGCGGTTGGTCGCAAGGCCGAGTTCGGACAGCGTGGTGGGCGCACCGGTGGTATTGGCGGGCATGACCTGGGTGCTGGCGAGCGTGGTCAGTTGGCGGCGCAGCGCGCGCGTGCCGGGATCATTGCTGAGCACGCCAGTATTGGTGTTGGTATTCGCGTTGATCTCGGACACGATCTCGTTGAGCGCGGAGGTCAGGTCCTGCATCGCGCTGCTGATCGCGCTGCCCGGATCGGAATAGGTGATCGTCGTAGGCGCGCCGATGTTGGTGCCGGTGAGCTTCAGACTGAGGCCGGGGGCGGCGTCGTCGATCGTGTTGGTGGCCGATATGCGCGAAACCCCGTCAAGCTTGTAGGCGGCATCGGTGGCCGGGGAAATAAGCCGCGCGGCATCGCCGGCGGGGTTCCAAGCCAGTGCGGCAAGGCCAAGATCGGTGGGGCTTTCGGTCGCCTCCAGCACGAAGGCATTGGCCGCGCCGTCCTGCCCTTTGAGCACGAGCTGCGGCCCATTGGTGCCCACCGCGACATAAGCGGTGACGCCTGCGCCGCTGGCGTTGATCGCGCTGGCGACGTTGCCAAGCGTGGCGCCTGCGGGTATGGCAATATCAACTGCCGCACGGGCGACATCGGGGTTCATGGCCCCATTGCTGATCGTGCCGAAGCGCAAGGTGAGTGTGCCCGAGCCAACCGTCGCGGTTTCCGAGGCTACCGCCGGCGAGAGCAGGGTCTGCGATTTCGACAGCGAGGTGACTTCCAGCGTGGAAGTGCCGCGGCCAGTGGCGGCGCCCTTGCTGACGACAGCAACGGCGCTGTTGGTGATTTTGGGGGTGGCGGCGAGATCACCGGTGCGCACCCGGTCGCCTAGCGAGGAGGCGAGGCCGGTGATCATGCTGCGCAGCGAGGAGGCAGACGAGATCTGCGTGGTGAGCCGTTCGCTGCGCGCCGAAATCTGATCGAGCCGCGCGGCGAACTGCGCCGTCGCCAGCTGTTCGGCCAGCTGCGACATGTTGATCCCGCTACCCCCGCCGAGCGAGGACACCAGACTGGCGGTGGCCGAAGTCGAAGAGGTGGGAGGGGTCGATGCCATGCGTTTCAGAACGGCGGATTTCGCGCGGGCTTAAGGTGTGATCTCGAGGCGGCCTTCGGCATCGAACCGCAGCTCGGACGGCACGGACACCTGCAAATCGGGCGGCGTATCGCCGCGTTTCAGCGCGAGCACGAAGGCGAGCACCGCGGCGACGGCGGCGTAGAGTTCCTCACGGATCATCTGGTTTTCGCGCGTGGTGAAGAACACCGAACGGGCGAGCGCGGGCGAGGAGAGCACCGGCACGCTGAGCTCTGCTGCCAGTTCGCGCATCGCCAGCGCCTTTTCGCCGCGGCCCTTGGCGAGCACGACGGGGGCGGGGGCCTTTTCGGGATCATAGGACAGCGCGACGCTGAAATGGGTCGGGTTGGTGATGACGAACTGCGCCTCGCGCATCGCCGCCTGCATGCCGCCCATGGCGATCTGGCGCTGGCGCTGGCGGATCGCGGCCTTGCGTTCGGGCGAGCCTTCGCTTTCCTTGCTCTCGTCCTTTAGGTCCTGCAGCGACATCTTGAGGCGCATCATCCGGCGCAGCCACTGGATCGGATAATCGACCAGCGCGATGATCACCAGCCCCGCGCCGAGCGCGAACAGCAACGCGAGCAGCGCGTTCCAGGCAAAGGCCAGCTGCGCGGGCAGATCACCCGAGCCGAGCACCAAAAGGCCTGCAAGGCGGCCCTTGATCCAGAACCAGGCAATCGTGCCGAGCAGCGCGAGCTTGGCGAGGCCCTTGGCCAGCTCGATCCAGCCTTGCGGGCCGAACATGCGTTTGAGGCCTGACAGCGGATTGAGCCGCGAGGCCTTGGGCGCGAGATTGCCTGCCACCCAGCGCCCTTCGCCAAGGCCGAGCTGGGAGATGAGCGCGGCCACCATGAGCAGGCCGCCGAGCGCGAAAACCGGTGGCAGCGCGGCGATGAGCGCGCTGCGCATCAGGACGCCGGCATCGAAGCTCTCGATGCTGGCGCGGTCCCACGTGAGGCCCGCGCGCGTGGTGCTGCCCAGAATATCGAGCAGCCACGGCCCGGAGAACTGCAGCCAGGCCGCGCCGCCCATCACGCTGATCGCGGTGCCCAGTTCGCGCGGGCGGATGACATCGCCGCGCTCCGCTGCGTCCTTGCGACGCTTCTCTGTCGGCGCGAAAGTCTTTTCACCCGGCGTTTCTTCAGCCATTGGCAGATGCCACGATCTGTGCGGCCTGCGCCACGGCGGTCGCTGAAAGATCGGTCAGCCGGTCGGTGACCATGGGGGCGGCCAGGATCAGCGCGGCGATCCCGGCGAGGACGCCGGCAGGGAGGCCGAGCGCGAAGAGATTGAGGCTGGGGGCCGAGCGGCTGATCACCCCGGTCATGACCTGAACGAGGAGTAACAGAAGCGCGACAGGGAGCGCGATGGCGAGCGCGGTTGCCACCATCTGCGCGCCAAAGCTGGCGATCAGCATCATGCGTTCGGGCGTGAACCATGCCGCGCCGGGGGGAAATGCGCGGTAGCTTTCGGTCACGAGCGACAGCCAGTTGAGGTGCGCGCCAAGCCCGAAGAACAGCACCGTGAGCAGGACCGAGAAATACTGGCCGAGCGCGGGCGATTGCGCGCCGCTGACCGGATCGGCCGCCGTTGCTATGCTCATGCCCATGCTGCCGCCGATGACTTCGGCGGCGATGAGCGGCGCGGCAAAGCTCCATTGCAGCACGAAGCCGAGCGACAGGCCGATGAGCACCTCGTTGGCGGTGATGAGCAGGCCGGAAAGCGTGAACAAGGCGGGCGGCGCGGCAACCGGCGTCCAGGCGCAGATCATCACCGCGATCGCGCCTGCGAGGCTGACGCGCAGCTGCGTCGGCACCGCAGCCGCACCGAACAGCGGGGCTGCCAGCAGCGCCGCGCCGATGCGTGTCATCACGAACAGCATCCGCCAGAATTCGGCCTCGAGTGCGCCGAAGCCGAAGCTCAGCGCGATCATGAGGCGGTGCCTGCTATGCGGGCGGGGGAAAACCCTCCCCAGCCCCTACCCATTGGGGAGGGCCTATAGGGAGCCGGGAACTGGGGGCCTTGGATCACTTACCTGTCCGCGCGATCTGGGCGAAGATTTCGACCATGAAATCGCCGATCAGGCCCATCATCGCGCTGCCTAGCAGCACCAGGATAAGCGCGATGGCGGCGAGCTTGGGGACGAAAGTCAGCGTCTGTTCGTTGATCGAGGTGGCAGCTTGGACCACGCCGACAACGAGGCCGACAGCAAGGCTGGCAAGCAGCACCGGGGCCGCGACAAGCGCAGTGACCCAGAGCATGCGGTCCGCCAGAGCGAGGAGAGCGTTGGTATCGTTCATTAGCCGAAACTCGCAGCAAGGCTGCCCATCAGCAGCGCCCACCCGTCGATCAGGACGAAGAGCAGCAGCTTGAACGGCAGCGAGACAATGGTGGGGGACATCATCATCATGCCCAGCGACATCAGCACGGAGGACACGACGAGATCGATCACGAGGAACGGCAGAAACAGCATGAAGCCGATCTGGAACGCGGTCTTGAGCTCGCTGGTGACGAAGGCGGGGAGCAGGATCGAGAACGGCACATCGGCGGCCTTGGCGAACTTGGGCGCCTTGGCCATCGCGGCGAACATCTGGAGGTCATGCTCGCGCGTCTGGCGGATCATGAATACGTGGAATTCGCCGCCAGCGCTGGCAATGGCCTGTTCGGCGTTGATCGCGCCGGCGGAATAGGGCTGGATCGCATTGGCGCTGACCTTGTCGAGCGTAGGGGCCATGACGAACAGCGAGAGGAACAGCGAGAGGCCGATCAGTACCTGATTGGGCGGTGATTGCTGCAGGCCGAGCGCCTGGCGCAGGATCGCCAGCACCACGAGAATGCGCGTGAAGCTGGTCATCATCAGCACGAGGCTGGGCAGGATGGTGAGCAGCCCCATGATGAGGAGCAGCTGGAGCGAGAGCGAGAGGCTTCCCCCCGATTGCGCGCCGGCGATCTGGCCAAAGGCGCGGTCGAGCGCGCCGGGGATGGCGGAGCCCGTGGGCACAGCGGCAGGCGCGGCTGCGGCCACATCGGCTGCCTGCGCTGGGGAGATAAGCAGGAAGGCGATGAACGCTGCGGGTGCAAGCAGGCGGGCGAGCTTCAACGGATCAGTCCTCCGTGCCTGAATTGCGCGCGGGCACTTCGGCAAGGCGCACAAGGCCCTGACGCGAGGCCGAGACGAGGATTTCGCGGCCCCGGAATTCGAGTACGGCAATGCGCTGGCCGGGTCCGAGCCACTGCGTTTCTATGATTCTTACGCTGCGCACACCCTGCGCCGGGCCGAAGCGCTTTTCCATGCGGCGCGCGAACTTGAGGCTAGCCCACGCGAGGCCCGCGATCAGCGGAAGCACCACAGCCAGCTTGAGGAGATACCATAGCATCA
>CANEVG010000028.1 GCA_947442095.1 Sphingomonadaceae bacterium | reverse complement strand
TGCCGATAAGCGGAAACAGCACGTTGTTCAGCGTGGGCACCCTGGTCTTGTAGAAATAACTGACCGCAAGGTGATCCTGCAGATTGCGCCCCACGGCGGGCGCATCGAGCACGACAGGAATGCCGTGCTCTTGTAGCACCGCACCATTGCCAATGCCTGAATGCTGCAGGATATGCGGCGATCCGATCGCACCAGCGCATAGGATCACCTCGCGCCGCGCGCGGATGGTCTTCTCCGTGTTGCCCCGCCGGTACACGACACCGACAGCGCGCCCATCCTCGATCAGCACCCGCATGGCCTGGGATTTCGTGAGAACCTTAAGGTTGGGCCGCTTGCGCACCGGCCACAGATAGGCGTTGGCGGTCGAGGCGCGCCAGCCCCCGCGCGTGTTGATCGAATAGATGCCGAAGCCTTCGCCGTTCGCACCGTTGAAATCGTGCGTCACCGGGAAACCCAGCTCATGACCCGTTTCCAGAAACCGGCGGCAGAGCGGATGCACACCGCCTGAAATATCGGTCACGTGCTGCGGCCCGCCGCGCCCATGGACCGAACTGGGGCCGAGGTCATGGTCCTCGCTGCCGATGAAGAAGGGCAGTACATCGTCCCAGCCCCAGCCGGGATTGCCCATGGCCTTCCAGTCTTCGAAATCGTGCGGAAAGCCGCGGACGTGGACCATGGCGTTTATCGAGCCGGAGCCGCCGAGCACCTTGCCGCGCGGCCAATAGCTGCTGCGTCCGCCAAGGCCTTCGCTTGGCTCGGTATCGAACATCCAGTTGATGCGCTTGTCGAAGAAGGTGCGGCCATAGCCGATCGGCAGCTGGATCCAGATCGAGAGATCCGAACCGCCCGCTTCCAGCAGCGCGACTTGCGTGCCCGCATCCTCTGAAAGGCGCGTTGCCACGACACAGCCTGCGGTCCCGCCGCCCACGATCACATAATCGGCTTCGTCCATCAGAACACCGGGTGCTGGGTCATTTCGAGGTGCAGCATGTCGCCGGTGTAGGGATGTGCGCGCGCCACTTCCTCGTTGAGTTCCACGCCCAGCCCCGGTTCGGTTGGCGGGATGACGTGCCCCTCTTCAAACTGGATCGGGGTTTTGAGGATATCTGAATGGAACCCGCCCCACTGTTCGATGCTTTCGAGGATCAGGAAATTGGGCGTAGCGGTGGCGAGCTGGATATTGGCTGCGCCCACGACCGGCCCGCAATAGAGATGCGGCGCGATCTGCAAGTGGCGCGTTTCGGCCATTCCGGCGATCTTCTTCGCTTCCAGCAGCCCACCGACGCGGCCCAGGTTCATCTGCAGGATCGCTGCGCCCCCCGCTTCCATCAGCCGCGCGAAGTCATACTTGGTCGAGAGCCGCTCGCCAGTCGCGATGGGAATGGAGGTCGCACGGGCGACTTTGGCCATTTCTTCGGGCGCATCTGGCGGAATGGGCTCTTCCAGCCAGAGCGGATCGGCCGCTTCCAGCCGCTTGGCGAGGCGGATGGCGCCCGCCGCCGTCATCTGGCCATGCGTGCCGAACAGCAGGTCTGCCTTGCTGCCCACCGCGTCACGCAGTGTGTTTGCGAAACGCTCGGAAAGATCGAGTGCTTCCAACGACAGCTGCCGCCCGTCGAACGCCGAGTAAGGCCCGGCGGGATCGAATTTCAGCGCAGTGAAACCTTGGCCGAGATATTCGGCAGCCCGCTCCGCTGCGAGGTCTGGATCGTGATAGACGTCGGTCTGGTCGCCGGGGCGGGGATAGATATACGTGTAGGCACGCAGGCGTTCGTGCACTTGCCCGCCGAGCAGCTTGTAGACCGGCTGCCCGGCTTCCTTGCCGATGATGTCCCAACAGGCCATTTCCAGCGCGCTCAGCACGCCCATCAAGGAGAGGTCGGAATGCTGGGTGAAGCCGCTCGAATAGACCCGCCGCCACAGGTTCTCGATGTCGTGCGGATCGGTGCCTGCGCCGTAGCGCGCGAACACGTCCTCGATCATCTTGGCCACCAGATGCGGCGAGAACGGCACGCAATAGGCCTCGCCGATCCCACTCACGCCGCGATCTGTCGTCAGCTTGACGAACACGAAATAGCGCCCACCGAAATGCGGCGGCGGATTGCCGACGACGAAAGTCTCGATGTCCTTGAGGATCATGCGGGCACGAAGCCGTTGACCACTTTGATCTCAAGATAATCGTGAAGGCCGAACTCGCCCCATTCGCGGCCATTGCCCGATTGCTTGAAGCCGCCAAATGGCGAGCAATAGTCCTGACCTGCGCCATTGAGATAGACGCTGCCCGCGCGAACCTGCCGCGCGACGCGGCGTGCGCGCTCTTGGTCACCGCTCTGGATATAGCCGGCAAGACCGTACGGCGTATCGTTTGCGATGGCGACCGCGTCTGCCTCGTCTTTGAACGGGATCATCACCAGCACGGGGCCAAAGATTTCCTCCTGCGCCACGGTCATGCCGTTGTCGACATCGGCGAACACGGTGGGCTTGACATAGTAGCCGCGCTCGAACCCGTCGGCGCGGCCGGTCCCGCCGGTCACGAGGCGCGCGCCTTCGTCGATACCGGCCTGGATCAGGCGCTGGATCTTCTCGTAGTGCGTTTTGGTGACCACCGGTCCGATATGCGACCCGCGCTCCATCGGATCGCCAAGCTTCACGGCCTCGGCAGCCGATTTGGCGATGGCAACCGCTTCCTCATAAACGGAAGCCTCGACTAGCATGCGGGTCGGGGCATTGCACGATTGGCCGGAGTTGCCGAAGCAATGCCGAACCCCGCGCTTCACGGCACCTTCCAGCCCCGCATCGGCGAACACGATGTTGGCCGATTTGCCGCCGAGTTCTTGGCTGACGCGCTTTACCGTGTCGGCAGCGGACTTCGCGACCTGAATGCCCGCGCGGGTCGAACCGGTGAATGAGACCATGTCGGCCAGCGGATGGCTGGTCAGCGCGTCGCCAATGCCGGTACCCGTGCCGTGGACCATGTTGAACACGCCGGCCGGGAAGCCTGCTTCATGGATGAACTCGGCGAAGAGCTGCGCCGAAAGCGGCGCGATCTCGCTCGGCTTCAAGACCATGGTGCAGCCTGCAACGAGCGCAGGGCCGATCTTGGCCGCGAGCTGGTTAATCGGCCAGTTCCACGGCGTGATCAGTGCGCAGACGCCCACCGCCTCGTGGACCAGCATGCCGCGCTCGCCCATCGGGCGCTCCCACGTGAATTCCCGCGCCGCCTTGACCGTCTCCTTGAGATGGCCTGGGCCGCATTCGGCCTGCGCGTTGTAGGACAGGTCATAAGGCGCACCCATCTCGGTGCTGATGGCCGCAACCATCTCGTCATAGCGCGCCTCGAACACCGCGATCAGCTTTTCGGTGAGGGCAATGCGCGCCTCGAGGCTAAGCGCGCTGTATCCATCGAACGCCGCGCGTGCAGCCTGCATGGCGCGGTCTACATCGTCTGGCCCGCATAGCGCCACCTGCGCGCAGACTTCCTCGGTTGCAGGATTGATCGCCTCGAACACCGCAGTCGAGGTTGCGGGCATGGCCCAAGCGCCATTGATATACGAGGGGAGGGGTGACAAATCAGACATAACCGATGGCTCGCTTCTGGTCTTCGACGATCGTTTTGGCCGCCATGAAATAATGGAATGCTGCCCAGAATCCTGTGGGCGCAAGGATCAGCAATGCGGAACGCAGCGAAGCGGCGTCGGGGCCGGCGGGGCCTGCAAACCAGTCGCTCAGCCAGCCCACGCCCTGCGGAGCAACGATGAGATTGAACACATTGGCTACAAGCAGAGCAATCGCGCTGAACATTGCGCGCATTTTCGGGGGGGCGAGGTTCTGCCCGAGCGCGAAAGCGGGACCGATGTAGAAATAGATGCCCGGAATGAACAGCCACAGCGAGATCGTCGCGAGCCAAAGGTCGTGCGTGTAGATCGCGAGGATCGAAGGGATCGTGGCGACCACGGTAACTGCGCCCAGCAGATACACGATTTTGCGCGGATCGGTGAACGAGGGGCGGCCGAGCAGCCACGCCGTCAGCAGCGAGGCGCCGATGCCCATGACAAGGTGGATCGGCCCGACAATCGCGCCTGCCGAGCCGACATCCATGCTGTAAGTCCGCTGCAGGAAGGTGGGGATGAACCACATCAGGCCCCAACCCCACAGCGCGGAGACGCCGCTGCCCATCATGACATGGAACGCAGACCGCTGGCTGAGGCAGAAGCGCAGCGTTTCCATGAGCGTCGGGGTCTCGTCGCTGGTCACGGCATCAAGGCAGCCGCGCTTGGGCTCGCGGATCGTCGCCATGATCACCAGGGCCAGGAGAATGCCGGGAATGCCAAGCACCAGGAACGCGGCGCGCCAGCCATAAGCATTGGCGACAGCGCCCGCCATGTCCGCGCCGATCCACGCGCCGATGGGCGCGCCGAGACAGAAAATCGTCAGCGCCATCGGGCGGCGCGGTGCCGGAAAATAGTCGCAGATGATCGAGTTGCACGAGGGCGTGCCGCCCGCTTCGCCCACGCCCACGCCCATGCGCGCGAGCAGCAACTGGGTATAGCCCTTCGAAAGCCCGCACAGCGTGGTCATCACCGACCACAGCGTGATCGAGATCGCCAGCAAGTTGCGCCGGTTGTAGCGGTCCGCGATCCACGACAGCGGGATGCCCATGCCGACATAGAACAGTGCCAGCGACACACCCGTGAGGAACGCCACGCCGCCATCGCTAAGCTTGAGATCGATCCGGATCTGCTCCAGCACGGTCGACATCACATAGCGGTCCGCAATGTTGATCGTGTAGGCCAGCATCATGATGAACAGCACGTACCAGCGCAGCGCGAACGAGGCGTTTTCCTCTCCGGCGGGGGCTGCTGTTGCACCTATGGCTGCCATTGGCTGATCCTGTCCCTGTTCTGGTTGGTCGTCATGCGGCGAGTTCTGGCCCGAGCGCTGCGCGCAGCGGCCCTAGCCAGGGTTCGAATTTCTTCCATTGGTCCAGCCCGTCGCGGAAAATCGGCTGGCGGACCTGTTCGGAGCTCGGCGTGCGCACGCTGCGCTTTGTTTTGTGGAACTCCACGCAAGCCGCCTCGAACGGCAGGCCGCAGTAATCCAGAATGCGGCGCACGCTGCCCTCGAGATCGTCTACCACATCTTCGTGCTGCACGCGCAGCACCCGGCCAGGCAGCACTGCATCCCAGTGGTCCATCAGCTCGACATAAGTGCGGTAATAGCGGGCGATATCTTCAATCCCGTAGGTGAATTCCTGCCCCTGCGCGAAGAGCTGCTTGTAGTTGCTGAAGCAGCAGGCCATCGGCTCGCGCCGCGCGTCGATGATCCTCGCATTGGGTAGGATCAGGTGAATGAGGCCGACATGCCGGAAATTGTTCGGCATCTTGTCGATGAAATAGGGGCGGCCCATCACCCGGTGGGGCATGGTATCGGCGATATACTGCTCGGCGAAGCACCGGATCTCAGCGGCATTCAGATCGGGCAGCACACCGGGATAGCGCGGATTGTCGAAATCCAGCTCGCGGCCCTGCAACTCATGCACGATCCGCTGGATATCGGGCAATTCCTGGGTGCCTTCGACCATGCTGTGCGAGGCAAGGATCTGCTCGAGCAGCGTGGAGCCCGCGCGCGGCAGACCGAGCACGAAGATCGGCGAGGCATCATCAAGGCCCCATCCAGCGCGCTCGGCGAAGAACGCCGCTGTGCACACGCGCTTCTGCTCACGGGTGTTGGTTTCGAACACGGTCGGGATGTAGCCGTTGCTGACGCGGTGCATTGTGTTTCCGCGCTCATAGGCAGTCCACGATCCGGCAAAGTCGCCCTGATCTTCGAGTGCCTTGCCGAGCGCAAAGGCGATGTGGATACGGTCCACTTCGGCGGTCGCGGGATGGTCAAGCCTCTCGCGCATCACCGCAATGGATTCG
Source organism: Sphingomonadaceae bacterium (assembly GCA_947442095.1). Lineage (GTDB taxonomy): Bacteria > Pseudomonadota > Alphaproteobacteria > Sphingomonadales > Sphingomonadaceae > Novosphingobium. The sequence continues at coordinate 10,343 of CANEVG010000028.1, read as the reverse complement.
GGCGAAAACTGGTAGGTCTTCAGGTTGGCGAGGCTCCACCATGCGTCGCCGAAATCGGGGCGGTCTGCGGTGGCGTCCATATACGCGTCAATAGCTTCGGCGGTCAGGCCTTCGGTCTTGAGCGCGTGGCCGAGCCAGAGCTTGAGATCGGCGCGGCGCACGCGCGCTTCGAGGGTTTCGCCGGAAATTTCGGTGATCATCGCCCGATAGGCCGGGATCACCCCTTGAAAATCGCCGAGCCCGACTTGGATGGTTGCGGCCTGCGTGCGGTGCGCATGGTTCTCCGGGTCAAGCTTGAGCAGCGGCTCCAGCGCCTCACGCGCTTGCGGGAACTTGTGCCTGGCGATCAGCACCTGCACATATTCATGCCGCGCCTCATGATGATCGGGTACCATCGCCAGCACGCCAGCATAGAGCGTCTCGGCATCATCGAGAACATTGCGCATCTGCCCGATCTGGCCGAGCAGGCGCATCGCTTCAGGGTGATCGCCTGTCTCCAGCAGGAAACGGCGGATCAGCGTTTCGGCAGCATCGATCTCGCCATCACCGAAGAGCACTTTGGCGTGGACGATGGGCGGCGGCAGGCTGGTAAGGTGGGCGACATGGCGCTCGGCAATGGCGGCGCTCGCCGTATCGCCAGTCATGCGGTAGAGCCCGTCGAGCATGCGCCACCCCATGGCGAGGGCGGGATTGATCGTTACGGCACTGCGCAGGTCAGCGATCGCGGCAGGCGCATCGCGCTTTGCGACATGGCAAAGCCCGCGTTCAAGAAACATCTGGCTGAAATCGGGATGGTGCGCCGCGAGCCGTTCCAGCGCCGCCAAGGCCGCATCGGTGTGCTTCAACATGCGCAGTGAATGCGCCTCGATCAGCAGCAGATCACGGTTGGCCGGAGTGTCTGAAAGCAAGCGCTTGGCGCCTGCTGAGGCGGACGAATAATCACCCCTGCCCTGCAGGGCATGAAGCGCCGTGATCTCGGCTTCAAGCAAAGCGGCGAAACGCGGTGCAGGCTGGGTCTTGTCAGATTGAGGCAGATTGATCTGCGTGGCCATACCGCACTTTCCTGTCGGCAAATGCCGCGTGCCTAATCAATGCGCCCATCAAATCAGCTCATCAAATCAATGAGGCTGTCAGAAGGAGCGGCACACCGAGCACCGCCCCTTCTGTTCAGCCATAAGCCTCCGATTACATCCGGACGCCGATCTTGATGCCATACGTGAGCGGACGCACGATGGTCGAGGTCTTGATGTATTGCGCCGAGTTCGTGAAGGTCGACGCCTTGCTGTTGAAGATGTTGTCACCGAAGATCGTCACGGTCACGTTGTCACGCGTGAAGCCCATCTGGAAATCAGCAAGGGCATAGCCGTTCATCTTGTAGCGCAACACCGTCGTGGCCGGAACGATGATGCCGTTCGGGCCAAGCACGTTGCCGTTGCCCGGTACATCGCCCGACGGATAGGTCGCCGGCTGGTTGAACATCGAGCTGGTGTAGTTCACGCCGCCTGCGATGAACCAGTTCATGTCACCCTTGCCGGCCCATTCGTAGCGAGCGCGGATGTTGCCCTGGAACTTCGGGCTGAACGGCGTGATGCCGCCCACATTGCCGAACGGGCTCTGGACTGGGCGGGTCAGCGGCACGCCATTGGCATCGTATGCGCCGGCAAAGGTTTCGGTGATGCATTCACCGAAGCCCGAAGCGGTCGGGTTATTGGCAATGAAGCAAGGCGCATTGGCCTGCTTGCTGTTGTTGTAGGTACCCGAGCTGTTGATCGTAAGCCCGTCCATCGGACGAATGGTCAGCTGCGCTTCGATGCCCTTGATTTCGTAGGTCGGGCCATTTGTGCCGAACGCAGTGTTGCCGAAGCCTGCAGCCGGATTGAAGAAGCCGACCTGGGTGTCCTTCCACTCCATGTAGTAGGCTGACAGGTTGAGCGTTACCTTGCGATCAAACAGGTCGGTCTTCAGACCGATTTCCCAGTTTGTGAGGTTGTCCGGCTTATAAGCTGCAGGAACGAACAGCTGGAAGTTCCGGCCGTTGCCGGTGTTGGTCACACTGCCTTTGCCATCAGCACCGATGAACGGCAGCTTGGGATCCTGCACGCGATTCGAAGGCCCGCGGTTGAAGGCACCCGGACGGAAACCCTGGCTAAACGTGAAATAAGCGAGCGTGCCGTCCTTGGGCTTCCAGGTGATCGTACCCTTGCTGCGGAACCCGCTGTAGCTCGACTTCAGACCCAGCGCATCGAGGTTCGACCCCGTAGCGCAGACCGGGACCTGGTAGCAGCCACCGTTGAACGAGGAATAGACCGAACCGCGCTGGTAGTTGTCGTAATGGTAATAGCGGGTGCCAGCGGTGATCGTCAGGTTGTCCAGGATGTCGAAATCTACCGAGCCGAAGCCTGCATACTGCTTGAAGCCGCGTTGGATGTCCTGGCCGAAGGCGACCCGCGAGCCGCGAGGCCCTGCGACGTTGAGCGTCGCGTTGGGATTGGGCGCAACAAGACCCATGCAGACCGTACCTGCAGCCTGAATCTGCGCTGCCGTGAGCGAGGGATTGCAGCTCGGTATGGTCTTGTAGTGCCAGTCCATGTTGTCTTCGATCGCGAACGATTCGTAGAACCCGCCGACGATGGCACGAATGCGCCCGCTGTCCGGCGTGGAGATCCGGAATTCGTGGGTCTCGTGCGTGTTCTTGACCTTGTCGAGCCAGTAGCTGTTGGGCTCGTAGCAATAAGGCGACGCGCCGACATTCCAGTAATAGTTCGCGCCGCCGGTGCACTGATAGAAGATGCCGTAGGTCGCACGGGCGTAGTTGGTGTAGTCACCCTGCTGCTGGATGTTACGTCGCAAATAGGCACCCGTGTAGATCAGTTTGAAATCGCCGATCTTGCCGTTCACTGACCACGCAGTGTTGTAGTATTCGTCCTTGGTGAACTGCGGCGAGAACAGCGTCGACGACAGGCCTGTCAGCGGCTGATAGTCATACGTGTAGGTCTGGACCGCGAACGTGCCCTTGGTGTTGAGGCTCTGGTAGGCCTGGCTCACCAGGATATCCCAGTCCGGGGAAACTTCCCACTTCAGCGCAACGCGGCCACCGGCGTAATCGACCGGGTTGAAGTTGTCCTCGACCAGCGAAGCGTTGTCATAGTTGCCTTCGCGGCTCTGCTGGCCCGGCGTGAGCCGATTGCCGTTGTTCCCGAAGGCGAGATAGTACGAACCAAGGTCCGTCGGCTCGCGCGTGAAGGTGGACAATTTGTTGTCGATATAACCGCCGCGATGATCGGCATAGACGACCGCGCGGATCGCGAGTTTGTCGGCAATGATAGGCAGGTTGACCATGGCGTTGAAAGCGCCGTTGACTGCGCCGCCTGCCGTGCCACCGAAGCTGCCCTCGATCGCGGCTTCGAACTTGTCGATCTTGGGCTTGTTGGTGATGTAGCGCACCACACCGGCCTGTGCGCCGCCGCCGAACAGCGTGCCCTGCGGACCTTCGAGCACTTCGATGCGCTCAATGTCGGCGACATAGACGTCAGCGTTGCGGGCCGGGAACTGCATCGACTGATCATCGAGGTAGAGAGCGACGTTCGGGAACCCGCTGATCGTGGCCGACGACTGCTGGCCGGCAAAGCCTGCGGAAAGGCCGCGCATGAAGATCGCGCCGTTGCCCGGGCCGTTGTTGCCGAAGGTGACGTTCGGGGTGTACTTGATGAATTCGTTGAACGTGGCGACGTTCAGCTTGCTCAGCGTGTTGCCCGAGAAGGCCTGGATTGTAAGCGGCACGTCCTGGATGCTTTGATCGCGGCGCTGCGCAGTCACGATGATTTCGTCCGACGCAGGAGCGGGAGCGTCTGCAGCCTGCGGAGCGGCGTTCTGCGCCAACGCGAGATCGCCCGAACCCAGCGCCACGGCCGCTACGGCACATGACATCATAAACCGTGATTTCATTAGAACCCCCATCGTTTCAACTCGTTACCACCCTGCGGACCTATGGTCTGCCCGAAGCATCCAAGAACCTGACTTGTGGCCGGTAATCAGCAGATGCCAAAATGGCAAGTACCGCCGGCCGCTCTCGCAGCCGCGTTTGCTGATCCAACTCCCCAAACCGCGTTCTTTTTTGCTTTGCGGTGAAGGTATGGGAAAGAGCCAGTGAAATCCACCCCCCGTCGGCTCCATCAGTTAAGCTTATGACGAAGTGTGGCTTTTGCGCCAATGCAGGCCCGAAGCCCAGTCAGAGGTTTGAATAATTGGCTGATTCGTAACAATTTTTGCCCTAATGTAACGGAGCCATCGCTCGGCCTCTCCCGGTGGAGGCGGTTTGCGGCATGGCCGAGGCGAGGCAGCTTGTGATTTTGCCATGGGTTCATGCGGAAATCCGATTGGATGCCCCTCGCGCCTTGGTCCACCCGGTTGCGCATTGGTTCCCTGTAACATTATGGACACTCTACCCATGATCGATCTGCGCCGGATGGGCACGCTGCTGGCAGAGCGGCCGGAAGGGCATTGCCTCCCACAAGCCTTGTACAACGAGCCTGAAGTCTTTGATTTCGATATGGCAGCGGTGTTTGGGACGAGCTGGCTGTTCATCGGCTTCGAGTGCGAACTGCCCAAGGCCGGTAGCTATATCTCGCAGATGATCGGCAAGTGGCCGGTCCTCATCGTGAAAGGCCGCGACGGTGAGATCCGCGCGTTCCACAATTCGTGCCGCCATCGCGGCTCGTTGCTTTGCGCGGCGGGCAGCGGCGCCTCGCCCAAGATCGTCTGCCCCTATCACCGCTGGACCTATGAGCTGGATGGCTCGCTGCTATCGGCGACGCGTATGGAAGCCGATTTCGACAAGGCGGCCCACAACTTGCGCCCGATCCAGCTCGAGCGCGTCGCCGGCTGCCTGTTCATCTGCTTCGATGACAACCCGCCGCCGTTCAACGAGTTTGCCATCAGGCTCGAGGAATACCTTGCGCCGCACGATCTCAAGAATGCCAAGGTCGCTTTCGAAAGTACGATCACCGAATATGCCAACTGGAAGCTGGTGATGGAAAACGGGCGCGAGTGCTATCACTGCGCAACGGGCCACCCGGAACTGGCACGCACGTTCCCGGTCGGCATGAAGAAGCACTTCGACATTGATGGCGATACCCAGGTGCAGACTTTCCACGAGCGCATGGCTGCGCTCGGCCTCGCCACTGAAGCGCTCGAAGGCGATTGGTGGCAATTGGCGCGCTTCTCGCTCAATCCGCAAGTCGTGTCGCTGTCGATGGACGGCAAGCACCTCGTGAAGAAACTGATGTGTGATCTGGGTGGCGGCGATATCGGGTCGATGCGCCTCGCGATCGATCCCCACAACTTCCTGCACGCCACCGCAGACCACACCTTCTGGTTCAGCGCGATGCCGGTTGGCCCGCATGAAACGGCGGTCTCAGGCAAGTGGCTGGTTCACAAGGACGCGGTCGAGGGTGTGGACTACACCGTCGAGAGCCTTGTCGACTTGTGGACCCGCACCAATCTGCAGGACAAGGAACTGGCCGAGAACAACCAGCTCGGGGTGAACAGCCCTGGCTACAAGCCCGGTCCCTACTCGCAGGAAGCCGAACTGCTCGCGCTGCGCTTTACCGACTGGTATTGCGACACCGCCCGCAAGTATGTCGAGACGCATGGAAGCTGATTCTCCCAAGGGCCTGCGCCCAGAAACCCTTGCCGTTGCCTTCGGTTATGATCCGGCCGACGCGCTCGGCGCGGTCAAGCCACCGGTCTACCTGACCTCGACCTTCATCTATCCTTCGGCGCAGCACGCCAAGGATGTGCATGAGGCATTCTTCGAGGGCACGGGTCCGCTCGCTGAGACCGGCGGCGGGCATATCTATTCGCGCCTTGGTCATCCCGGGCTCGATATTCTTGAAAGCCGGCTCGCCGCGATCGACGGGGCTGAGGCGGCTGCCGCGTTTTCGAGCGGCATGGCGGCGCATTCCTCGATCGCACTGACCTTCGTGCAACCGGGGGACAGCGTGCTCCACGGCCGGCCGATCTATGGCGGCGTGGACATGCTCTATGGCTCGGTCATGCCGCGCTTCGGCACCCAGGTGGAAACCTATCAGGACGGCACCGATCCCGATGGCGTGCGTGCTGCCGCCCGCGCCGCGATGGCGAAAGGGCCGCTGGCGCTGATCGTGGCGGAAACCCCCGCGAACCCGACAGCTGCCATCGTCGATCTCGATCTCATGGTCGCCGTCGCGGACGAGGTCGGCCGCGAGACCGGGCGCCGCCCGCTGGTCGTGGTGGACAACACGCTGCTCGGGCCGTTTTCCCAGCGGCCGATCGAACACGGCGTCGATTTGTGCATGACCTCGCTGACGAAATACTGCGCTGGGCACAGCGATCTGCTGGCGGGCGGGGTGAGCGGCAAGTTTGAGCTCATTCACAGCTTGCGAACCTTGCGCACGACCTGGGGCAACCATCTCGATCCGTTCACGGCATGGCTCGTCGTGCGCAGCCTCGAATCCGCATCGGTGCGGATCGAGCGCGCCATGGCCAATGCGCGCAGCGTTGCGGAATTCCTGCGGGATCACCCCAAGGTGGCCGGTGTCACCTATCTCGGGTTCCTCAAGGAAGGCACGCCCCAGCGCGCGGTCTACGACCGGCAGTGCAAGGGCGCAGGCTCGACCTTCTCGTTCCACCTGCACGGCGGCGAGGCGGAATCGTTCCGGATGCTCGACAACCTCAAGCTGCTGAAGCTTGCGGTCAGCCTGGGCGGATCGGAAACGCTGATCTGCCACTCGGCGACCACCACGCACTACGCCGTCCCGCGCGAAGGGCGCTTGGCGGGCGGCATTACCGATGGCACGATGCGCCTGTCCGTCGGGCTCGAACATGTCGATGATCTGATTGCGGATCTCGCTCAGGCACTTGAGGCTGTTTAATCATGCACTCCAATAACGGAACCGATCCCCACGCGATCGGCACCAAGCTTCCTGCCCCCGAAGCGCGCTACGACCTCGTCGTGATTGGCGCTGGCCCCGCCGGGCTTGCCGCGGCGCTCGCCGGTGCGGGCGAGGGCAAGTCGGTGCTGCTGGTGGATGAGAACCCCATTCCGGGCGCGGCCATGGGCAACGACGTGCCGCTGCTGTTCGGCGGCCGCATGACCGCCGCGACGCAAAACGCCGAGCGCATGCTCGAGACTGTGTTCATGAGCGAGCCGATGCTCGAGGCTGCCATGGATGCGGGCGCGGAAGTCCTGCTCGGCACCAGCGCCTGGGGCGTCTATCGCAATGGTCCGGGCATCACGGGTCTACCGGAAAACGTTGTCGCGCTGGCGGACAAGGACCGGGGCTGGCTGGTCGGCTATGGCGAACTGGTGCTTGCCACTGGCGCGCGCGATCTGGCCATCGGCTTTCCGGGCTGGAACCAGCCGGGCGTGATGGGCGCCGCCGCGCTTGAACGCCTACTGGCTCGCTACGAGGCGTTTGCAGGCAAGCGCGTGCTGTTCATGGGCAGCCACGATCTGGCGCTGCAAACCGCGCTGCTGGCGCGTGGCAAGGGCGTCGATGTGGCGGGCCTCGTCGAAGTGCGCGCAAGCCCTCAGGGCGATGCCGCGCTGGTGGATGCCGTCCGTTCGGCGCAGATCCCCTTCTACTTGAACGACGCAGTGGCCGAGGCCAAGGGCGGCCTCGACGGCGTCGAAAGCGTGCGCCTGCGCTCTGGCGCGATGATCGATGTGGATACGGTGGTGCTTGCCATCGGGCTGGTTCCCTCGATCGAACTCATTGATGCGATGGGCGGCAAACGCGTGCTTGATGGCGCGCGCGGCGGCTATATTCCGGGAGAGAACGCTGGCATCACCTGCGTCGGTACATGCGCTGGCCTTGCCGATACCGGCTTCGATCATGTCGAATACCGCATGGAGTGGGCGCGTGAGCTTGGCAAGCTCTCCGCGCCGGACACCATTGTCTGCCAGTGCGAGGAAGTGACCCGCGCCGACCTGCTCGGGGTGCAGCCGCCCAATTATCTGGAGCGGCCCGCACCGATGGCGGCGCGTTCGCTCGATACCCTCATTGCCGATGGCCCGCCCAATCCCGATCAGATCAAGCGCCTGACCCGCGCCGGGATGGGGGTCTGCCAGGGCCGACGCTGCCGGGATCAGGTCGCCATGATGCTGGCCATGGCGGCGAACGGCCCGTTCGGCTCTGTCCCGCTTGCCACGCACCGCGCGCCCGTGCGGCCGCTCCCTTTGCGCATTCTGGCGGACTGGGAAGAGGCTGAAGACATGCGTGCCGGGTGGGACGTCTGGTTCGGCATTCCCACGCAGTGGGTGCCCTACCAGGATATCGACACGCCGCGCGAGCGTGAGCATCAAACGGCCATCGCAGACGGGTGGAGCCTGTAATCATGACCTATGTTGGTTTGCCCACGCCTGCTGAAACGCCGCAGGACACGATGGTCAGGATCGCCGGCACGGCGGCGAAGATGAAAGTCGTCATTGTCGGTGGCGGTGTTTCCGGGCTCAGCGCGGGCTGGTGGCTCGCGCGTTCGGGTGCTTCGGTCACCGTGCTCGACAAGGGTATTGTCGGTTGGGAAGCCTCGGGCCGGAACGGCGGCGGCGCATCGCACTACCAGAGCCCGCTGTTCCTTGAGGAGCAGCGCATGTGGCCGCACATGGACGAATTGCTTGGCTATCCGACCGAGCACCAGAAAGAGCGTCTGGTCATCGCGGTGACGGAAAAGCAGCTCAATCAGTATCACTACCTCGCCAAGATGAACAACGACATGGGCTACCGGGTCGATCTGTTGACCGGCGATCAGGTCCGCGCGATGGTCCCGCTCGCGGGTGAGAATTGCCTTGGCGGCATGCACTACCGTTTCGGCGGCCATGCCAACCCGCAGCGCAGTGTGCAGGCCTATGCCTGGGCCTTGCAGGACCTCGGTGGGCGGATCGTGCAGCACAGTCCCGTGACCGGGTTCGAAACCGAGGGCGGCAAGGTCGTTGCGGTCCATTCCGCAAGCGGACGTTATGAAGCCGATGCGGTGGTGGTCGCCGCCGGTCCGCAGATTCAGGGCTTGATGGCCAAGCTCGGCGTCGAAGTTCCGCTCGCCGCAGCGCGCGCTGAAATGATCGTAACCGAGCCTGCTCCGTTGATGCCGATCGGCGGGGTTGACGGCAACGGGCTCTACGGCCGCCAGACCTTGCGCGGTAATCTTGCTTACGGCGGCGGCCCGCACGAATGGCTCCAAACCTTCGAGGCTGGCCCGCCCGCGCGTCCGTCGTCGCCGCTCACGCGCAACCTCGCGCGGCGCATTGCTGAGCTGTTCCCCAAGGCGGAGCATCTCAACGTGATCCGCAGCTGGGCCGGGATTATCGAGAACACGCCCGATGGCCGTCCGATCATCGACCGAATGAAGGATCCGGAGAACGTCGTGGTCGCCACGATGTCCGGCGTCGGTTTCGGCCTCTCGCCCGCGTCGGGCCATGCAATCCGCGATCTGGTGGTCGATGGGCAGTGCAGCTTCACCGATATCGGCAAGCTCAGCCTCTCGCGTTTTGACGGGATCGGCGCCGATTGGCGCGAGCAGCGCGGATGGTTGCCACTCAAGGCCGACCTCGCCGCATGAAGACACCCTATTCGGTCTTTGGTCTGCTGCGCGGCGCTTTTAACGGGCAAAAGCACTGGGAGCCCGCCTGGCGCGATCCGGAGCCGCGCGCGAGCTATGATGTGGTGATCATCGGCGGCGGCGGACACGGGCTAGCCACGGCGTACTACCTCGCCAAGGTTCACGGCATCCGCAACGTCGCGGTGCTCGAGAAGAGCTGGATCGGCGGCGGCAATACCGGGCGCAACACCACGCTCGTGCGCTCGAACTACCGCCTCGCCCCCTTGCACAACTTCTTCGAGTTCGGCCTCAAGATGTGGGAGCATCTGAGCGACGAGCTCAACTACAACGTGATGTTCAGCCCGCGCGGCGCGATGTTCCTTGGCCACAATGATGGCGACATGATCAAGCTCGCCGAACGCGGCGATGCCATGCGCTGCGACGGGATCGATGCCGAACTGCTCACCCCGGCGCAGATCGCCAAGATCGAACCGCTGCTCGATCTCTCTCGCAATGCGCGCTTCCCCATCGATGGCGCGCTGACCCAGCGGCGCGGCGGCACCGCGCGCCACGATGCAGTCGCCTGGGGTTATGCCCGCGCGGCGGATGCACTGGGCGTCGATATCATCCAGAAGTGCGAAGTGATCGGCTTCGTGCGCGATCAGGGCAAGGTGATCGGTGTCGAGACTACGCGCGGGCGCATTCTTGCGGGCCGGACGGGCATTTGCGTCGCAGGCCACAGCGGGCAGGTCGCTGGTCTTGCGGGC
>CANEVG010000027.1 GCA_947442095.1 Sphingomonadaceae bacterium | reverse complement strand
GCCAGCTCATCGACAACGCTATCGCCGCCACGCCCGCCGGTGGCCGCATTCTGGTGGAGGCGTCGCGCCGCGCAGGCGCGAAGGGCAGCAAGGCTAGCGGGGGCGGCCTCCAGGTCGTTGTCTCCGACAATGGCAGCGGCATGGACCCGGCGCAGCTGGCCCGCGCGCTCGAGGGGCTGAAGATCAGCGCAGATGGCCGATCCGTCGAGCGCCGCGGCGGGGTCGGCCTGCCGCTGGTGCGCCAGCTTGTCGCAGCCCATGACGGGACTTTCGAGCTTGTCTCCGAAAAAGGGCAGGGGACCAGCGCCGTGGTGCGGTTACCGTGAGAATTCAGCCATGAAAATCCATCTGCCCGACCTCGCCGCAACAACCGCCCTGGCCGCGCGGATTGCCGCTGCTCTGCAGCCGGGCGATGTGGTGGCGCTTTCGGGCGGGTTGGGCGCGGGCAAGACCACGCTGGCCCGCGCCATCATTGGCGCGCTGGGCCACGAAGGCGAAGTGCCCAGCCCAAGCTTTGCGATCATTGAGGTCTATGATCCGCCGCCGATCCGCTTGCGCGTGGTACATGCCGATTTCTACCGGCTGGAAGATCCCGAGGAGGTGGCGGAGCTTGGCCTTGACGATTACCGCGCCGATGCTGCGCTGATCGCCGAGTGGCCCGAGCATGCCGGCGGTTTTGCAAGCGAGGCGGCGTGCCTTTCGATCCGGATGGAAATCTTGGATAACGGCCGCCTCGCCATTGTCGAGCCGGGACCGGATTGGCTAGAACGCATCTCATGGACCTGACGATACCCGCTTCCGCCCCAGCGTTCCTTGCCGCCGCAGGTTGGGGAAGCGCGGCGATCGAGCCGCTACCTGGCGATGCTTCGAACCGGCGCTATTTTCGTCTGCGCGGCGATAAGGGCACCGCCATGCTGATGCATGCGCCGCCGCCCGGGGAAGATCCCGAGCCCTTTATCCGTGCCGCGCGATGGCTCGATTCCAACGGCATGCGCGCACCGCTGATCCATGCCGAGGATGCAGGGCAGGGTTTCGTGCTGCTCGAAGATTTCGGCGAAGTGCGCATGCGCGAGTATCTCGATGCATGGCCGCAGGATGAAAGCGAGGTCTATCGCCACGCGGTGGACGCGCTGCTCCAGTTGCACCGGCTGCCGCCGGGACCGTTCACGCAGTATTCGCTCGCGGAATACCAGCGCGAGGCCAAGTTGTTCATCGACTGGTTCTGCCCGGCGCGCGGGCTCTATGTCGATGGGAAGAGCTGGGCGGAGGCGTGGGACAAGGCGCTCGGGCCACTGCTGTCGCGCCAGCGCCCCGGGGTCACGGTGCTGCGCGACTACCACGCCGAGAATATCATGCTTGTCGGCGGGCTCGAGAAGCAGGGCTTGCTTGATTTTCAGGACGCGCTGGTCGGGCACCGCGCTTATGATCTGGTCTCGCTGCTGCAGGATGCACGGCGTGAGGTCGATCCCGCTCTCGAGGCCGCCATGCTGGATTACTACGTCGCGCAGAGCGGTGCCGACGCCAGCTTCGCGGCCGATTACGCGCGGCTCGGCGCGCAGCGTAACGCCAAGATCGTGGGGATTTTCGTGCGGTTATGGAAGCGCGACGGCAAGCCGCGCTATCTGGACTATATCCCGCGCGTCTGGGCGCTGCTGGAGCGCGATTTGGCGCATCCCGCGCTCGCCGCGGTCGCACATTGGTTCGATGCACATATCCCGGCGGATTTGCGCGATCCGGCAGCCACGCTCGGCGGACAGTTCGCGGCGTGAGCAAGCCTAGAACGCCTCTGGCCAGCGATGTGGCGATGGTGCTGGCGGCCGGCCTCGGCAAGCGCATGCGCCCGCTCACGGCAACCCGGCCAAAGCCGCTGGTGCGGGTGGATGGGCGGCCGCTGATCGACCACAGCCTCGACAAGCTGGCCGAAGCCGGGGTCGCGCGCGCGGTGGTCAATGTGCATTACCTGCCGGGGCAGATCACGGCGCATCTCGCGAACTGCAAGGTGCCGGCCATCGCCATTTCGGACGAGAGCGACAGGCTGCTCGAGACCGGCGGCGGCATCATGAAGGCGCTGCCGCTGATTGATGCCGATCCGTTTTTCTGCCTCAACAGCGACAACGTCTGGCTCGATGGGCCGCAGAATGTGTTCGCTGCGCTCAGCGCCGCGTGGAACCCGCAGCGGATGGACGCGCTGCTACTGCTCGTCAGCCATGCGCGCGCGTTCAACTACGAAGGACGGGGCGATTTCCATCTTGATCCGCTGGGCAAGATCACCCGGCGCAAATCGGGCCGGGTCGCGCCGTTCATCTTCACCGGCATCCAGTTGGTGTCGCAGCGCCTGCTTCGTGATGCGCCGGAGGGGGCGTTCTCCACCGGGGTGCTGTGGAACCGCGCGATCGAGGAAGAGCGGCTCTACGGCATCTCGCATAGCGGCCTATGGTACGAAGTGGGCGCCCCGAAGATGATCGCACCGACCGAAGCCGCCCTGCGACGTGGTTGATCGGAAGCCCAAGGTCTATTCCATCGCCGCGCACCGCGGCTTTGCCGATGCGCTCGTGGCTGGGTTGATCCCGCGCTACCACGAAGACCAGTTCGGCCTTGCGCGCCTGACCCTGCTGCTGCCGAGCCGCCGCACGGTGCGCACAGTAACCGAGGCATTTGTGCGCGCGAGCGGCGCCGAGGGCCTTGAAGCCGGGCGCGGGCTGCTGCTGCCGCGTATGGCGGTGGTGGGCGATCTCGATCTGGATGAGACGCTGGGGCCGCTGCTTGACCCGCTGGGCGTTGGTAGCTTGCTCCCGCCTGCGGCCGATCCCGTCGCGCGGCTGCTAGCGATTGCCGATATGCTGCGCGCTGACCCTCAGACACGCACCGCCTCTGCCGCCGGATTGCTGCGCCAGGCGCGGGCGCTGGCGCAGGCGATGGACCGGCTCGCGGTGGAGGATGTGCCGCTCGAACGCTTGCTCGATGAGTCGGTTGTCGGGGTTTTCGGCGATCTCTCCGCGCATTGGCAGGCGAGCACGCGGCAGTTTGCCATGGTTCTGGCACAGTGGCGCTTTCGGTGCGCCGAGCGCGGCGAGATCGACCCGCCCGAGCGGCGAAACCGGCTGCTGGGCCATGTCGCGCAGCGCTGGTGGGACGCGCCGCCCGCCTGGCCGGTGGTGGCGGCGGGCGTGACATCGGCGGCCCCGGCCGTCGCGCAACTGCTGCGCACGGTGTCGGAACTGCCGCTAGGTGCGGTGATCCTGCCCGATCTCGATCTCGGCCTTGCAGACGCGGTATGGGATACGCTCGGCGTGGCGGGCAACACCGAAAGCGCAGGCGACCGGGTGTTTGCGCGCGGGGATGTGGTGACGCATCCGCAGTACCATCTGAAGCTGCTGCTGGCGCGGATGGGAATTGCGCGCGGCGAAGTTGCGGCATGGCACCGCTCCGGGCCGTCTGCCGCGCCGCCCGCGCGCAGCCGGGCGATCTCCAACCTGTTTCTGCCGCCAGAGGCGAGCACGGTCTGGGCCGAGCTCCCCGCAGAAGCGCGCCGGCTTGCGGGCGTGCGGATGATGGAAACCGCGCATCCCGAAGAAGAAGCGCAGGCGATTGCCGTGCTGGTGCGCCAAGCGCTGGCCGTGCCGGAAAAGCGCGTAGCGGTGATCACGCCCGACCGCGATTTGGCGCAGCGGCTGGTCGCGCATCTGGAACGCTGGGGCATTGTCGCGGATGATACCGCAGGCCGGCCCTTGCCGCAGACCCCGGCGGGGCGGTTGCTGCTGCAATTGGCCGAAGTCGCCGCAACATCGGCCGCGCCGGTGCCGCTGCTGGCGCTGCTCGGGCATCCGCTGGTGCAAGGCGGCGAGGCGCGCGCGGCATGGCTCGAACGCGTGCGCCAGCTCGATCTGGCGCTGCGGGGGCCGCGCCCCGGGCCGGGGCTAGATGCGGTTCGGACTGCCGCTGCGGCCAGGGAATCCGCCTTTCCGGGCCTCACCGCGTGGTGGGACGAGGCCGCGCTGCTGCTTGCGCCGCTGCTGGGTGACGGGCAGCCGCAGCCGCTGGGCGTGATGCTGGACCGGCTGGGCGAGGCGGGGGAAGCGCTGTGCGGCACGCTTATCTGGGCCGAGGCGGATGGCCGCGCGCTGGCGGGCTTTGTCGAGGCATGGCGGGTTGCGGCAGAAGGCAGCACGCTGCCAGTCGATCCTGCCGAACTGCCCGCGCTGCTGCGCGATGCGACAAGCGAGATCGCGGTGCGCCCGCCCTATGGCAGCCATCCGCGCCTTGCCATTTACGGCTTGCTGGAAGCGCGGATGAGCCGCGCCGGTCTGGTGATTTGCGGCGGGATGACCGAGGGCAATTGGCCTGCTGCGCCTGCGCCCGATCCCTTGCTTGCGCCGCCAGTGCTGCGCGCGCTGGGCATCCCGGGGGCGGATTTCCGCATCGGTCTGGCCGCGCACGACCTGGCGGCTGCTCTGGGGGCACCTGAAGTGGTGCTGAGCCATGCCATGCGCGATACGGCTGGGCCGGTCATCCCCTCGCGCTTCCTGCTGCGCATCCGCGCGATGCTGGGCCGCGAATTGCAGCACGAGCATGAGGCAGTGCGTATCGCTCGCCGGCTGGACGATGCCCCCGCTGCTCCGCCTTATCCGCAGCCGGAGCCGATGCCCTCTGCTGACCAGCGCCGCGTGGCGATTGCTTCCACCGCGCTCGATAAGCTGAGCGCCGACCCCTACCAGTTCTACGCGCAGGCGATCATGGGGCTGCGCAAACTCGAAGCACTGGATGCCGATCCAACAGCGGCTTGGCGCGGTACGGCGGTGCATGAGGTGCTGAAGCTGTGGCATGATGCGGGCAGTCCGCACGGCGGTTTGATCCCGATGGCTGAGCGCGCTCTGGCGGAAATGAGCGCGCATCCCTTCATGCGCGGGCTATGGCGGCCGCGGTTGGTGGAAGGGCTCAAATGGATCGAAGACTACCACGCTGAGCATTCCATGAGAGGCCGCACGCCAGTGCTGTGGGAGCAGACCGGTGCCATCGATGTTGCAGGCGTGCGCCTCCATGGCCGGGCCGACCGGATCGACCGCTGCGCCGATGGGACGTTGGTGGTGGTGGACTACAAAACCGGCAAGCCGCCTTCGGGGCGGATGGTGCAGGAGGGCTTTGCGCTGCAGCTTGGCCTTGTCGCGCTGATTGCCGAGCGCGGCGGGTTTGATGGGGTCCAAGGGATAGCCAACGGTTTTGAATACTGGTCGCTGCAGAAAAAGCAGGGCGAAGACGCCTTTGGCTACATGTTCGAACCGGTGCTGGAGGGGCGGAAGAAGTTCGGTCTGCCGCGGGATGAGTTTGTGGCTGAAACGCTAGACTTCCTGATAAAGGCCATCGCCCGTTGGATCCTGGGCAGCGAGCCGTTCACTGCGCGGCCCAATCCCGATCTGCCAGGCTATGCCGATTATGACCAGCTGATGCGGCTGGAAGAGTGGCAGGGGCGCGGCCAGAAAGCTTTGGGTAAGTCTTCATGAGCAAGGTCTATCCGCTGAAGGACAACCAGCGCCTTGCCGTGCAGCCCGAACGCACGGTGTGGCTCTCTGCCTCTGCAGGCACGGGCAAGACACAGGTGCTTTCCGCACGCGTGCTGCGCTTGCTGCT
Source organism: Sphingomonadaceae bacterium (assembly GCA_947442095.1). Lineage (GTDB taxonomy): Bacteria > Pseudomonadota > Alphaproteobacteria > Sphingomonadales > Sphingomonadaceae > Novosphingobium. The sequence goes on along the minus strand of CANEVG010000027.1, from coordinate 11,079 downwards.
CCAGCCCGGCGTTTCGCCCGATCAGATCTTGTGCCTTACCTTTACCAAAGCGGGCGCGGCCGAAATGGCGACGCGGGTGAACGATGTGCTGGCAAGCTGGGTGCGGCTGCCTGAAATCGAATTGGCGCGCGAACTGGATTTCATTGGCGCTCCGTTCGGCCCGGAAACGGTCTCCCGCGCGCGCAGCTTGTTTGCCGCTGTGCTCGATTGCCCGGGCGGGGGTTTGAGGGTCGAGACGATACACGCTTTCTCGCAGTGGCTGCTGGGTGCGTTTCCGGTGGAAGCGGGGCTCATTCCCGGCACGCGCGCGATGGAGGACCGCGACCGCGATCTCTTGCTGCGCGAGGTGCTGGCGGACCTGCTGGTGACAGCAGAGCGCGACTGCGACGATCCGATGTTTGCCGCGCTCGAGGACCTCAGCCTGCGCATGGGCGAGGATGCGGTGCCCGCGTTCCTGCTGCGCTGCGCCGGGGCGCATGCGCTTTGGCACGGGCCCGGCGCCTGGCAGCCGCCGCTGCGCCCGCGAATCAACCGCGTGCTGGGGCTGGACGCGGAGGAAGACGGCTCGGGCCTTGCCGAGATGCTGCGGGATGAGGTGTTCGATGTGCGCTCGGTGCGGCGCTGCATGGATGCCAACCTGCGTTGGGGCAGGCAGACAGGACTGGATGCAGCCTCGATCATGCAGGACTGGCTGGAGTCTCCGCCAGCGGCGCGGATGGCCGGACTTGATGGCTTCGCCAGGCAGTTCCTGAAAGCAGATGGTGAGCCGAGGTCTCCGCGCTATCAGCTCAAGGTCGAGCCCGACTACGCTGAATATCAGGCGCGGGTGATCGAATACCTCAAGCAGGTGTCCGAACGCCGCGCGCGGATCGATCTGGCGGCGCGGCTCGATCCGGCGCTCACTTTGGGCCGCATGTTTGCGCTGGCGTGGGACGAGGCCAAGGCGCGCGAGGGCTTCATCGATTTCGACGACCAGATCCGTGCGGCGGCCGATCTTCTCACCCGGCAGGATATGGCGGAATGGATTCGCTACAAACTGGACCGGCGGTTCGATCATATTCTGGTCGACGAGGCGCAGGACACCAATGCGGCGCAGTGGCGCATCGTGCTCGATGGGCTGGTGGCGGATTTCTTCAGCGGGGAGGGCCAGCGCAGTGATGCGCTGCGTACGCTGTTCGTGGTGGGTGATTACAAGCAGGCGATCTTCGGCTTTCAGGGCACCAGCCCGGAAAACTTCGCCGCCGCGCGTGCGCGAGTAAAGCGTCAGCTGGATGAACTGGCCGCCGTGACCAATGATCCGGCCAAGGCGCTGCTGCCGCTGGGCCTTGGCAAATCCTATCGCACCGCCGCCTCGGTGCTGGCGTTTGTCGACCGTGCGATTGCCGCGATCGGACCTGAGCGGTTCGGCCTGCCCGAAGCGCCCGAGCGGCATCAGGGCGACGAGGACCGGCCCGGCACGGTGGTGCAATGGCGGCCAGTGGGGGGCGCGGCTGAAGAGGGTGAGGAGAGCACCGAAGATGGTTCCGGTGATGAAGGCGCGGAGACGTGGCTCTCACGGCCCGACCGGGTGATGGCCGACCAGATCGCGAGCCAGGTTAAGCAATGGCTCGATCAGGGCTTTCCGCTCCACAAGAACGGCCCGCGCCTTGCAAGGCCGGGTGACGTGATGGTGCTGGTGCGCAAGCGCAAGGCGCTGGCCGGGCTAATTGTGGCGCGGCTCCACGCGCGCGGCGTGCCAGTAGCGGGGGTGGACCGGCTGCGGCTGGGTGCGCCGCTGGCGGTCAAGGATCTGCTGGCGGCGCTGCGCTTCGGCGCGCAGCCGCTTGATGATCTCAATCTGGCGGCGCTGCTGGTCTCGCCGCTGGTGGGTTGGACGCAGCAGATGTTGCTGGAGCACGGCTACCGCAAGAAGGGCGTGGCCTTGTGGGAGCATCTGCGAGGCTCCGAAGGCCCGGCGACCTTTCCGGCGATGGACCGGCTGCGCAGCCTGTTGGCGAAGGCCGACTTCGGCACGCCGGCGGCGCTGCTGCACTGGCTGCTGGTTGGCCCTTGGCAGGCGCGGCGGGCGCTGGTGGCGCGGCTGGGGCGCGAGGTGAACGATCCGATCGCCGAGTTGCTCAACGCCGCGATGGCCTATGCCGCCGGGCAGACGCCGAGCCTCGTCGGCTTCCTGCAGTGGTTCGATGCGGGCGACGGCGAACTGAAGCGCGAAGCCGGGCAGAAGGTCGACCTCGTGCGCGTGATGACAGTTCACGGTTCGAAGGGGTTGGAAGCGCCCATCGTGATCCTTGCCGATGCGGCTGGTGATCCGAAGGATTCGCGCCCCGGCGATCTGGAACTGGAGGAAGCGGTGCGGGACGAACGGCGCAGGGTGCCGCTGCCACCCTTGCGCAAGGCCGAGCGCGCTGGGCCGGTGCGCGAAGCCGCCGAGCGCGCGGCAGAGGCCGAGCGCGAGGAACACTGGCGGCTGCTCTATGTGGCTATGACCCGCGCGGAAGAAGCCCTGTTCATCGGCGGCGCGCTGGGCAGCCGCCACAAGGTGCCGCCCGAGGACAGCTGGTATGCGCAGCTTTCGCCGCTGTTTGGCGAGGATGAGAACGGCTGGCGCGAGGATACGATCTGGGGCGGGGTGCGCCAGCTTGGCGGACTGGGGCCGGTTCCCTTGGCGAAAGTGGCGGCGGAACCTGAAGCCGAAGTCGAGGCTCTGCCTGATTGGTTCTCTGCGCCGCTGCCCGCCGAGCCGCGTCCGCCGCGCCCGCTGGCGCCGTCCAGACTGGGCGAGGCGGATGACGCGGCCGATCCGCCGACGCGCCCGGGCCCTGCCGCTCGCTTGGCGGCGCGGCGCGGCACGCTCATGCACAAGCTGATCGAACGGCTGCCCGAACTGCAGCTAGCCGCGCGCGCCGAGGTGGCTGCCGTCTGGCTGGAGCGCATGGCGGCGGACTTTGTGCCTGGCGAACGCGCGGCGATGGCCGAGGCAGCGCTCGCCGTGCTCGCCGAACCGGCATGGGCGGACGTGTTCGGCCCCGGATCGCTGGCTGAAGTGTCGATTGCGGCGGTGGTGGGCGAACGGGTGGTGAGCGGCACGCTCGACCGCCTGCTGCTGCAGGATGGCCGCGTCCGCGTGGTCGATTTCAAGACCGACCGGCGGCCGCCGCTCTCGCTGAAGTCGGTTCCGGTATCGAGCCTGCGCCAGATGGCTGCTTATGTCGCCGCGCTGGAGGTGATCTATCCCGGCCGGCAGATCGAGGCGGCGCTGCTTTATACGCACACCCCCCAGCTCTTCGTGATCCCGGATGCGGTGATCACAGCGCACAAGCCAGCCCTTCAGGCCCCGCAGGAAAGCTTTAGCGCCTGATCGCTTGCGCGCGGCGCTGCGCGGCTTACATACCGATCCAACCTCAAGGAGTTTTCTGCCATGGCCACCAAAGCCGTAACCGATGCCAGTTTTGCCGCCGATGTTCTGGGGGCCGACAAGCCCGTTCTGGTTGATTTCTGGGCGGACTGGTGCGGTCCGTGCAAGATGATCGGCCCGGCGCTGGAAGAGATTTCGGATGAACTGGCCGACCAGGTCTCCATCATGAAGATGGACATCATGGAAAACACCACGGTGCCCGGCGAGATCGGCGTGCAGTCGATCCCGCTGCTGATCCTGTTCAAGGACGGCAAGGCGGTTGCGCAGAAGCTGGGTGCGGCGCCCAAGAGCCAGCTCAAGGGCTGGCTGGAGAGCGTGCTTTAAGAGTTGGCAAGTCTGGGGCGGGGTGCAAGACTGATTGCATCTCAGCCTCCGGAGCCAACCCGATGTCGAGTTTTTCTGACCGCCGCTTCGTTCTTGTCTTTGCGGCCAGCCTGCTGGCTGTTTCAGCCTCGCTTCCCACGCTTGCCGCTCCGGATGGCGACAACGCCGCAATTGCACGCATCATCGACGAGGGCATGAACCGCAGCGAGGCGATGGCCACGGCCTCGGCGCTGATGGACCGCATTGGCGCGCGGCTCACCAACTCGGAAAACCACCGCAAGGCAGAAAGCTGGGCGATGGAGCAACTGCGCAAGCAGGGGCTGGCCAACGTGCATGCCGAACCGTTCGAATTCGGTCTGGGCTGGAACCTTGATAGCCATTCGCTGACGATGGTCTCGCCGCGCGTGCTGCCTATGACGGGGATCCCGGTGGCGTGGTCGCCGCCAACCTCTGTAACCGTGCGCGCCGCCATCGTGATCGCGCCGATGGCGCGCGAGGAGCACTTTGCCGAATGGAAGGGCAAGCTGGCGGGCAAGATCGTGCTCGTGTCGCTTCCGAGTGAAACGGCCGAGAGCAAGGGCCCGGTGTTCGAGCGCTATTCCGACGCAGACATTGCTGCACTCGACAAGTATACCAAGCCCGTGTTCGATCCCGATGCGCCCGCGCTGCAGGTGCGGGGTCGCCAGTTTCAGGGCAAGCTCGCGGCGTTCCTGAAGGCGGAAGGCGCGCTGGCCATGGTCAAGCTGAGCTACCGCGATGGCAAGCTGGTCCACGGCGAAGGTTATGATTTTCAGCCCGGGCAGACGCTGGCCGTGCCTGCCATCGAACTGGCGCAGGAGGATTATCGCCGCCTTGTGCGGCTCGCGAAAACCGGCCCCGCGCCGGAAATCGAGATCGCCGTCGCCGCGCGCTATGACAGCAGCGACCTCATGGCGGACAACATCATCGCCGAAATTCCGGGCAGCGATCCCAAGGCGGGCTATGTGATGGCCGGCGCGCACTTCGACAGCTGGATCGCGGGCGACGGCGCAAGCGACAACGGCGCGGGCAGCGTGACGGTGATCGAAGCGGCGCGGCTTCTGGCCAAGCTGGGAATCAAGCCGAGGCGCACGATCCGCTTTGCGCTGTGGAGCGGGGAGGAGCAGGGCCTGCTTGGCAGCCGCGCCTATATTGAGCAGCATCTGGCGACGCGGCCGGTCGATCCCGCGCTCAAGGGCATCGATTCCTATGTCGCCTGGCGCAATGCCTTCCCAATCACGCCCAAGGCCGAGTACAAGGAGCTCAAGGCCTATTTCAACATGGACAACGGCTCGGGCCGGTTCCGCGGCATCTATACCGAGGGCAATCTCGGCGCGGACAAGCTGCTGCGCGAATGGCTTTCGCCTTTCAACATGCTGGGCGCGGACAAGCTGGTGGCGAGCAAGACCACCGGCACTGATCACGTCTATCTTCAGGCGATCGGGCTGCCTGGGTATCAGTTCATCCAGGACCCACTCGATTATGACAGCCGCGTCCACCACACCAATCTCGACACGGTGGACCACATGCGCGCCGAAGCTATGCGGCAGGCAGCGGTGATTATGGCGGGGATGCTGTGGCAAGCGGCGAACAGCGACAAGGAACTGCCGCGCGCGGTGCTGCCGAGCCAGCCCGCACCGACCGATCCGTTCAAGGTGCGCGATCCGGCGCAGTGAGGGGCTAATCCTCTCTACTACGCTTCACAAAATCTTCGAACAAAGCGGGCGAAGAGGCTGCAAACAGGCCTTTTTGCCCGTGCTGATCAGTCCGATAGGGCGTACTGTCGGGCCGCGCGGCCATGCCGCCCGCTTCGTTGACGAAGAGTACGCCGGCCGCATGGTCCCACGGCAGCGTGCGCTCGAACACCGAGATGTCGTTAACGCCCAGCACAAGGCGCGGGTACTGCTCGGCAGCGCACCGGGGGATGTCGACCAGCGTGTAGTATGGCGCGATCCTGGCCTGCACGGCGGCGCGCGCGGCGGGATCGAGGAACACGGTACTGATTGCGGCAATCGGCTGTGTCTCGCGTGTCGGCCGCGCGCGGACAGGATCACCGTTGACGAATGCGCCCTTGCCCTTGTGTGCAATGCAGAGCCGGTCATTCAGCGGGTCATAGATCCATCCGCTTTGCGTCTCGCCGCCATCACTCAGCGCGAGGATGATGCCGAAGGGCGGCTTGCCCGCTGCGAAGTTGTTGGTGCCGTCGACCGGGTCGATGATCCAGCACAGCCCGGTGTCGAGCCGCTTGGCGAGCGCCGGATCGGCATGCACCGCTTCTTCGCCGACAATCGTGGCTTCGGGCATGATCGAGGCCAGCCCCTCGGCCAGCATGACTTCGGCTTCGGTATCGGCAATAGTCACCATGTCATTGACTGCCTTGGAAGTCACCTCGTGTGCGGCCAGCGTCTGGTAGCGCGGCAGGATGACTTCGGCGGAGACGCGGCGCAGCAGTGCGGTGATCTGGCCGTCGAGCGCGGCGCTCGTGGGCGCCCCACTCACGAGCGATAATCGGCGTTGATGGCGATGTAGCCATGCGTGAGGTCGCAGGTCCAGACCGTCGCGGTTCCGTCGCCGAGCCCGAGATCGACTTCTATGGTGATCTCCTGCCCCTTGAGATGTGCCGCCACCGGCGCCTCGTCGTAATTTGGCAGGGGCTGGCCTTCGCGCGCGGCCCACACGCCGCCGAAGCCAATCGAAAGGCGGTCGCGGTCCGCAGGTTCGCCCGCCTTGCCCACGGCCATGACCACGCGGCCCCAGTTTGCATCCTCTCCGGCGATGGCGGTTTTCACCAGCGGCGAGTTGGCAATGGCGAGGCCGACGCGGCGGGCGCTGTCATCGCTCACTGCGCCCGAGACGGTAACCGCGATGAACTTCTGCGCCCCCTCGCCATCGCGCACGACGAGGTGGGCGAGTTGGCGGCAGACATCGTGCAGCGCGGCGGCGAAGGCATCCGCGCCCGGGCTGTCCGCCGAGACAAGCGGCGCATTGCCAGCCTTGCCGGTGGCGAAGGCGAGCACTGTATCGCTGGTCGAGGTGTCGCTGTCGACCGTGATGCACGAGAAGGTTTTGCTGTTGGCATCTGATAAGCAGTCCTGCAGGAACGCCGGATCGACAGCCGCGTCGGTGAACACATAGCCGAGCATCGTCGCCATATCGGGCGCGATCATGCCGCTGCCCTTGATGATTGCGGCAAGCTGCACTTTCACGCCGCCGACCATTGCGCTGGCGGAGGCGCCCTTGGCAAAAGTGTCGGTCGTGCCGATCGTGTTCGCAGTCTCTTCCCACGAGCACGGCTCGGCCAGCAGGGCGGCTTCGATTCCGGCGCGGGCTTTGTCTTTGGGTAGCGGCACGCCGATCACACCGGTGGAGGAGACGAAGACCTGTTCGGGCGGGCAGGCGAGGTGCGCGGCGACTTGGGCCATAATCGCCTCGACCGCCTCGCGCCCCCGGTATCCGGTAAAGGCGTTGGAATTGCCGGCATTCACGATCAGCGCCCGCGCATGGCCCTGCGCCACGTTCAGCCTCCCCAGTTCGACTTCGGATGAGCAGCACACGTTACGCGTGAACACGCCAGTAACGGCTGTGCCTTCGGCGAATTCGACATAAGTCAGGTCGCAGCGGCCCCAGTCCTTGTAGCCCGCGCGGGCAATGCGCGGGGTTGCGCCGGCGATGGCGGGGAGCGCGGGGAAAGGCTGGGCGAGCGGAGAGCGGGTGTCGGACATGCTAGGCGCCCTAGCGCGGCGGATGGCGCGCTTCAATCATGCGCTTGCAGCCCCTATCCGCAGTTGCGGCGGCTTTTCACCATGGACGCCGCATGCAAAAGTTCCTATCTGCGCCCCCGATGCGTTTGCTGCTTGTTCTTCTGGCCCTGCTTTCCGGCCTTTCGCTTTCCGAGGTTGCGGTTGCATCCTCGCGCGCGGAAGTGGCGGGTGTGGCCTTCGCAGTAACGCTGGCAACGCCGCAGGAACATAAGGCCTTCGTCGGCGGCATGAAGGCACAGAGGCCGACCGGGCAGACCCGGCTCGCGCTTGCCGCGCCGCTGCTACGGCAATCCCATATCCGCGCCTGCAGCATTAGCATCCCGGACCGCCCGCGCGAGTAGCGCTCCGGGCGCCCACAGTTAGCGCGGTCAGCCCCGGAGCATGACTGCCTGATCGGCGCGCAATACGCGCACCTCCATTTTATCACAGGATTCCAGCCATGTTCGGCGCCATTGCCAAGATCATTTTCGGCTCGTCCAACGACCGCTACGTCAAGTCGCTAGACAAGATCGTGCGCGCCATCGCGGCCTATGAGCCGGAAATGGAGGCCATGAGCGACGAGGAACTGCACGGACAGACCCGCAAGCTACGCGGCATGCTGCAAGCGGGCAAGACGCTCGACGACATTCTCCCCGAGGCCTTCGCCACGTGCCGCGAGGCTTCGCGCCGCGTGCTTGGCATGCGGCACTTCGATGTGCAGATGATCGGCGGCATCGTGCTCCACCGCGGCGAGATTGCGGAAATGCGCACGGGTGAGGGCAAGACGCTGGTGGCGACGCTGGCGTCTTATTTGAATGCGATCGAGGGCAAGGGTGTCCATGTCGTAACAGTGAACGACTACCTCGCCCGGCGCGATGCCGACTGGATGGGTCAGATCCACACATTCCTTGGCCTGACCGTGGGCGTGATCGTGCCCAACATGGGCGAATACGAGCGGCGGCAGGCCTATGAGGCCGATATCACCTATGCGACCAACAACGAGCTTGGCTTCGATTACCTGCGCGACAACATGAAGCAGGAACGCTCGCAGATGGTCCACCGGCCGTTCAATTTCGCGATCGTGGACGAGGTCGACTCGATCCTCATCGACGAGGCGCGCACCCCGCTGATCATTTCCGGCCCGACCGACGACAAGAGCGAGCTCTACGTTTCGGTCGATGCCGTGGTGAAGCAGATCGCCCCCTCGCTCTATGAGGCGGACGAGAAGACCAAGAACATCACGCTCACCGAAGACGGCGTGGAGTGGGTCGAGCGCAAGCTGGAGGAAAACGGTCTGCTGGTTGGCTCGAACCTTTACGATGTCGAGAACACGATGGTGGTCCACCACCTTGATCAGGCGCTCAAGGCCAACGTGATGTTCAAGCGCGACATCGATTACATCGTCAAGGAAGACAAGATCGTAATCATCGACGAGTTCACCGGCCGCATGATGGACGGGCGGCGTTGGTCGAACGGGCTGCATCAGGCGGTGGAAGCCAAGGAAGGCGTCCAGATCGAGCCCGAGAACCAGACCATGGCCTCGATCACCTTCCAGAATTTCTTCCGCATGTATCCCAAGCTTTCGGGAATGACCGGCACGGCCGCGACCGAAGCGCCCGAATTCTTCGACATCTACAAGATGAACGTCGTGACCATCCCAACCAACGTGCCGGTGCAGCGCAACGACGAGGAAGACGAGTTCTACAAGAACACCCAGGACAAGTTCCAGGCGATCGCCAAGCTGATCCGCGAGCGTTACGAGAGCGGCCAGCCGGTGCTTGTCGGTACCGTCTCGATCGAGAAGTCCGAGATGCTTTCTGAATTCCTCAACCAGGAGCGCGTTAAGCACAGCGTGCTTAACGCGCGGTTCCACGAGATGGAAGCGCATATCGTGGCGCAGGCCGGGCGGCTTGGCGCGGTGACCATTGCCACCAACATGGCCGGGCGCGGCACCGACATCCAGCTGGGCGGCAATGTCGAGTTCCGGGTAGAGGATGAATTGCGCGACGTGCCCGAGGGGCTTGAGCGTGAGGAGGGCATTGCCCGGATCAAGGCCGAAGTGGCCGAGGAAAAGGCCAGGGTTCTGGCGGCCGGCGGCCTGTGCGTGATCGGTACCGAGCGCCACGAAAGCCGCCGGATCGACAACCAGCTTCGCGGCCGTTCGGGCCGTCAGGGCGATCCGGGCATGTCGAAGTTCTACCTTTGCCTTGAGGATGATCTGCTGCGCATTTTCGGTCCGGACACGCTGTTTGCCCGCATGATGAATTCCAACCTCGCGGACGGCGAGGCGATCGGTTCGCGCTGGTTGTCGAAAGCCATCGAGACCGCGCAGAAGAAGGTCGAGGCGCGCAATTACGATGTGCGTAAGCAGGTGGTCGAATACGACAACGTGATGAACGACCAGCGCAAGGTGATCTACGAACAGCGCGCCGACATCATGGATGCCGATGCGGTCGACGACGTGGTGATCGACATGCGGCAGGACACGGTCAACGCGATTGTAGGCGATGCCTGCCCGCCAGGCTCCTACCCCGAGCAATGGAACGTCCCTGCCCTGCGAACCCGTGTGGAAAATCTGTTGGGGATCGATGCACCGATTGATGCGTGGTTAGAGGAACAAGCGCTCGATCCGGAGAAGATCGAGCAGCGGATTGCAGAGCTTGCCGATCAGAAGATGGCCACGAAGACCGAGACGGTCGATCCGGATTCTTGGCGCAACCTTGAAAAGTCGGTGCTGCTGGAGCGGCTCGATCATCACTGGAAGGAACACCTCGCCACGCTCGATGCGCTGCGCCAGGTCGTGTTCCTGCGCGCCTATGCACAGAAAACGCCGATCAACGAATACAAGCAGGAAGCCTTTGGTCTGTTCGAGAAAATGCTCGAGGCAATCCGCGAGGATGTGACGCGCATTCTCATGACCAGCGAGATTCGAATGGGCAATCCGGAGGATTTCCAGCTGCCCGAGCTGCCCGATTTTCTGACCAGCCACCTCGACCCGCTGACCGGCGAGGACGACGCGCGCATTGTACCTTCCGGGCAGCTGTTCGGCACATTTGCGCCGCCGCTGACTGCACCTGTGATAGGCGGTGTGATTGGCTATGCTGGCAGCGATCCTTATGCCGGCATGGGCATCAGTCGGAATGCGCCGTGCCCATGCGGGTCGGGGCAGAAGTATAAGCATTGTCATGGCGCGCTGACCTGATGGCGGCGTCCATGCGGGTGCGGGTGATGACATCCTTCCTGTACGGGCCGTTTATTGTCTGCCGGGCCGGCCAATGGCGCTCGTGCGGCAGTTGTCAGCGGTAGGCACCGGGGCGAGATCGGCGCGAGTCGAGCAATACACGATATCGAAATGGTGCAGGTCGCAGATTTTCTATCTGGAACAAAACTTTGGATGGCTGGCGGTCGGGTTTGACACAGGGCGCTCGCACTTGCTAGGCAAATGGCAACAAAAACAAACAATGTGGCCGCAGCGAACGCAGTATAGCATACGAGGGCCTTGGGAATGATCAAGGGTGTGAGCACCGACAGGGTACGGGGACGCGGCGCCCTTCACCGTAGGCTTGCCTTCGTGGTGGTCGT
>CANEVG010000026.1 GCA_947442095.1 Sphingomonadaceae bacterium | reverse complement strand
TGGTCGAAGCCTCGAAGGACAATCCGGTGTTCTATGTGCAGTATGCCCATGCCCGGATCTGCTCCACCTTGCGCAAGGCGGCAGCAGAGGGGCTGACCCCCTCCGCTGACAATCTCTCGCTGCTGGGCGTGGAGGAACTGGCGCTGATCCGGCTGGCCGCGCAGTTCCCCCGCATTGTTGAAAGCGCCTCCGTGGCGCGCGAACCCCACCGCGTGGCGTTCTTCCTCGGCGATCTTGCTAGCGGCTTCCACACGTACTGGAACCTGGGGAATGACCAGCCGGACAAGCGCTTCATTTTGGCACATAATCCGGACCGGACCGGAGCACGGCTTTTCCTTGCCGCGCAAATCGGGCAAGTTGTTAAGAATGGCCTGGCCCTGATGGGTGTGGAAGCCGCCGAGGAGCTTTAGGACGATGGTTATCAGCGCAGCGGACGAGGGGCCTGACAACGGTCATGACGAAGATGGTGAGCAGGACCTGGCTCGTGGCTTTGGTAGGGGGCTTCCGATTGACCCGGTCGAGAGGAAAGACCGTCTCGAAGGCCATGCCCGCGATTTCGGCGAGCAGGTGACCGAGTTTGGCGAGGGCGCCATCGGCGCTGCAGGGGCCGCTATGGCCGGTGCCGGAGAGGCGATCGGTTCGGCCTTCGAGTCGGCGGCACCGCAAGCCGACCGGCTTGCCTTGGGCGACGAGGAGCGCCTGCCCTGGCTGGAAAGCGCGGATGATGTCGATCTCGATGAGCCAGCGTCTGATGGCGGACGCATGCTCGGGTTTGGCGTTTTTGCGGTGCTGCTGCTGATGGCGCTGGTTGGCGGCATTTATTGGGCGACGCATCGCGGCGATGCGCCTGCGGAAGCCGATGGCAGCATGATTGCCGCAAACAAGGAACCCTACAAGGTTGCGCCGGCCGATCCGGGCGGCAAGACGTTCGATGGTACCGGCGATGTGAGCTTCCCGGTGAGCGAGGGCCAGAAGCCCGCCGCGACGCTGGCTGACAGCGCGGCTTCGTCAGCACCGGCTGCCAAGCCTTCCGCAGCCCCAGTTGGAGATGGAGCTACTGCCGCACCTCCGCCTGCTTCAGCCGGTCCGGTCTCGGGTGTCGGCGTGCAAGTCGGCGCGTTTTCAAGCAATGCGTCGGCTGAAGCGGCCTGGTCGAAGCTGACGGCTGCCCATGCCCCGCTGACCGGGCTTTCGCACCGCGTTGTCGAAGGCAAAGCCGACATGACCACCGTGTTCCGCCTGCAGGCCCTGGCCAGCGATCTCGCCGGAGCGAACGCGCTGTGCAGCAAGCTCTCGGCCGGCGGCCTCAAGTGCCAGGTGAAGCGCTGAACTAGCGTCGGGACACTAGTGTTTGCTGAGCTCGTCTAACCACAGCCTTGCACGCGGCACCGCGCGCAAGGCTGTGCTGGAATGGGCGCAAGACCCTTGCGACATCAGCGTGATATTGCCGCCGAGCGCTGCCGAGACGGCCTGGAACTGTTTTGAATCCTGCGATGAAACTCGGTGTCCTTGTCGCCGTAATAGAGCTTGGGCGGGGCCTTTGGTGCCCAGCGGAAGGCCTCGTTGGCAGCGAGCCCATTGGTGAACCAGTTGGGTTTGCCGCCCTCGATTTCGGCCAGCACTTCGGGGCGCAACTGCTCCCGCGGATAGGCGGGCAGAGCGGCGGCAATTGCATCTAAACTGGGGTTTCGGTCGGGCAGGGAGTTGGCGTAATTGTCGTTCAGCAAAGTGCCGAGCGGCTGCTGATACTGCGCGGCGTAAGACGCGGCGAGATAGCCGAGATGGAGAGAATGATTGTGCGCGAAGGCGTAGGGCACGCTGACCCTCACGAGATCGAAAGCGCCTGAAATCGCGGCGGCCGCCCGAATGGTGACGCTGGCTATCGGTGCTTGCTCAAGATCGCGCTGGACAACGGCAGTGGGATGGACGCCTTGCGAAAAGCCCGCGTGATAGAGGTCGCCGGAGACCGGCGCCTCGATCGGCAGATCCGCCCACCACAGCAGGCCGCCGAGAACGAGGCGGTTGTAACCAGTCAGCCGCTCCACTGCGATGACCGAGCCGGGAGTTCGGCCAGTGAACCCGAGAGCCTTGGGGTCGGCATAAGCTGGCGGCGAGAGCGCCCAAAACGAGGCGGCGACAAGAAGGGCGGTCATCGCCGCGAACACGACAAGGGCAATCGAGAGCTTGCGCAGCATGGGCGGAGGATCCTGGCTGGGGGCACCTCAAAGTGCAGCACTTTCGAGAAAGGCAGGCAAGGATCGCTGCCCTTTTCCCCGCCAAACGCGCCGCGCCGCCTTGCCAGGCTCGCACATTTGCGCGCATCCTCAACGCATGCTTCCAGCGATCTTTGGCCTTTCGGGCCTTACCCTCAGCGATGACGAGCGGGCGTTTTTCCGCGATGCCGATCCGGCGGGCTACATCCTGTTTGGCCGCAATGTGGAAAGCCGCGTGCAAGTCCGTGCGCTGACCGATGACCTGCGCGAGCTGCACGGGCGGGCGCGCACCTTTATCTGCATCGATCAGGAAGGCGGTCGGGTTGCGCGGATGAAGCCGCCGGTCTGGGCTGCCTATCCGGCGGGCGAGGCGTTCGACCGGCTTTACGAGACTGCGCCGATCAGCGCGATCGAGGCCGTGCGCGCGCATGCCGAGGCGCTGGGGCTCGATCTGGCCGAAGTCGGGATCAGCGTCGATTGCCTGCCGCTGCTCGATGTGCGGCAAGCAGGTGCGCACGATGTGGTCGGCGATCGCGCCCTGGGGCACGAGCCGCTGCGCGTGGCGGCCATGGGCCGCGCGGTGCTGGAAGGTCTTGCGCGGGCCGGGGTGGCAGGCGTGATCAAGCATATTCCGGGGCATGGGCGGGCCGCGGTGGACAGCCACAAGGAACTGCCCACCGTGACCGCGAGCGCCGAAGAGCTGGAGACCGATCTCGCGCCATTCCGAAGCCTGAACGATAGCGCGATCGGCATGACCGGGCATGTGCGCTATCCGGTGTGGGATGCGGAGCTCCCCGCGACGCTTTCGAGCACGGTGATCCGCGACGTGATCCGCAGCCGGATAGGCTTTGATGGGCTGCTGTTGACCGACGATCTGGATATGCAGGCGCTGGGGGGCGCGGTGCCCGACCGGGCGGCGCGCGCGCAAGCGGCGGGCTGCGACATCGCGCTCAACTGCTGGGCGAAGATGGACGACATGATCGGCATTGCGGAAACGCTCGTGCCGATGTCTGCCAAGACCGCCGCGCGGCTCGAGCGTGCGCTGGCCTCCACGAGCGACTTTGCCGCCCCGGTCGATCTGGCGCGGCAGGCCGAGCGGGTGGGGACGCGCGACCGGTTGCTGGCCCTGAGTGCCTGATGGCTGACACCGCCGCTCCACCGAAGCTTGTGCTGAGCGAGGCGGCGGCGTGGGACGAGGCCGCGCTCGCTATGCCGTCCGAGCCCGGTGCGGGCGGGGCGGATACGCTGATGCTGACCATCGACGGCTGGGAAGGGCCGCTGCACTTGCTGCTCGATTTGGCGCGGCGGCAGAAGGTGGATCTCAGGCGCATTTCGATCCTGGCGCTGGTGGATCAATACCTCGAATTCGTCGAGCGCGCGGGCGCGCAGCGGCTGGAACTGGCGGCTGATTATCTGGTAATGGCGGCGTGGCTGGCGTGGCTGAAGTCGCTGCTGCTGCTGCCGCGCGACCCCGAAATTCAGCCCAGCCCAGAGGAAATCGCGCTCCGCCTGCAACTGCGCCTGCAGCGGCTGAGCGCGATGCGCGAGGCGGGGGCGCGGCTGATGGCGCGCGACCGGTTGGGGCGCGATGTGTTTGTGCGCGGCGCGCCCGAGGGGCTGCGCACCGACCGCGAGGTGCGCTGGGAATGCGATCTGTTTGCGCTGATTCAGGCCTACGGCACGATCAAGCAGCGCACCGCGCCCGTGGTCCATATGGTGCGCTCTCGCCCGGTGATGACGCTGGAGAACGCGATTGCGCGAGTCGAGGCGATGATCGGTGCGGCGATCGAGTGGACCGAGCTATCGCGGTTCCTGCCCGCGCACGATGCGGGCTGCGATCCCCGGCTGGTGCGTTCGGCGTTGGCCTCCAGCTTTGTCGCGGCGCTGGAGCTCGCCAAGCAGGGGAAAGTGGAGATCGCGCAGGCGGAGACATTCGCGCCGCTGATGCTCCGGAAAGGGCGGGGCTGATGGAGCGGCCGGATGACCTGGTGCGCGCGGTCGAGGCGGCGCTGTTTGCCGCCGATGCGCCGATGAGCGTGGAGGAGATCGCGCGGCATCTGAACGGCGCTGCGGTGGAGGGTGCGCTGGAAACGCTTGCGGCGCACTATGCCGGGCGCGGGATCGAACTCGTCGAGCGGGGCGGGCGCTGGCATTTCCAAACCGCGCCCAATCTGGCGCATCTCTTGCGGCGCGAGCGCGAGGACGTGCGCCGCCTTTCGCGCGCAGCGACCGAGGCGCTCGCGATCATTGCCTATCATGAGCCAGTGAGCCGCGCGGAAATAGAGGCGATCCGCGGCGTGCAGACCGCGAGGGGCACGCTCGACGTGCTGATGGAAGCGGGCTGGGTGCGCGTGGCCGGGCGGCGCGAAGGGCCGGGGCGGCCGACGATCTACGCCACGACGCCGACGTTTCTGGCGCATTTCGGCCTCGAAACGCGGCGCGATCTGCCGGGAATCGAGGAACTGCGCGCCGCCGGGCTGCTAGATCCGGTAGAGGCCGTTTTTGCCGGGATGATGGAGGATGGCGAGCAGGAATTAGGGCAGGCTTGACGAATCTTCGCGAGCTTGCTGGCAGTTTCCGAATGGATGCCCTATCTAGTGGGGCATCAAGGAGATTTACCCATGGGCGGCTTGTCCCTTCCGCATCTGATCATTCTCGCGCTGGTGGTCCTCATCCTGTTCGGTCGCGGCCGGATTTCCGAGATGATGGGCGATTTCGGCAAAGGCATCAAAAGCTTCAAGCAGGGCATGACCGAGGAAACCGACCGTCCAGTCGGTCCGCCGCCGGCACAGCTGCAGCAGCCTTCCGCGCCTGCTCCGGCGGCAACGCAGACCACGACTGAGACCTCGGGCACCAGCGGCACCGTTTGAACCGTACTGTCTGATCCCTCCTAGCTTACCCGGGACAGTCGATGTTCGATATTGCGCCTTCCGAGCTGCTGCTTGTCGTCATCGTGGCGATCATCGTGATCGGCCCCAAGGACCTGCCGCTCGCGCTGCGCACGGCGGGGCGTTGGCTGGGCAAAGTGCGGCGCGTGTCCGGCCACTTCCGCACTGGTATCGAAACCATGATCCGCGAGGCGGAAATGGAGGAGATGGAGCGCAAGTGGAAGGAACAGAACGCCGCGATCATGGCCGCGCACCCCGCGCCCGATCCTGCTGAAGGCCAGACGGCAGAGGCCGCAGTCGATCAGACCGCCGCGCCCTTGATGGAAGCGCTGCCCGCCCCGCTCGATCCCGAAATTGCGGCGCACGCACCGACCGAGCCGATGGCGGCGGCAGCGCCCGAAACCTTGGGTGAGTTGCTGCCGATTGCCGAGCGCCCAGCCCGCGCCCGGGGTACGGGCCGAGAAACAGTAGGGGGCGGCACGCCGTGATCGTGCGCGATATCGATGAGAGCCAGGCGCCGCTGCTCGATCACCTGCTCGAACTGCGCACGCGGCTGCTGCGCTGTGTCTATGCCATCGCCATTGCCTTTGCGGTCTGCTTCTATTTTGCCGACACCATCCTCGGCATTCTGGTCCAGCCGCTGGCTCATGCCTTCCCGCCGGGGCAGGGCAAGCTGATCTACACCAAGCTCTATTCGGCGTTCTTCGTGGACCTTAAGGTCTCGCTCTTCGCGGCGTTTCTCATCAGCTTTCCGGTCATTGCCAACCAGCTCTGGGCGTTTGTCGCGCCGGGGCTCTATGTCAAGGAAAAGAAAGCGTTTTTGCCGTTTCTGATCGCGACGCCGGTGCTGTTCGGCTCGGGTGCGAGCCTCGCTTATTTCTTCGTGATGCCCACCGCGTTCAAGTGGTTCATCGCCTTTCAGGGGGACCGGGGCGGGCTGCAACTGCAGGCGCTGCCGGGGATCGAGGAATATCTTAGCCTCGTGATGCAGTTCATCTTCGCCTTTGGGGTGAGCTTCCTCCTGCCGGTGCTGCTGATGCTGCTCAACCGCGCAGGCATCGTGAGCCGCGCGCAGCTCGTGGCGGCGCGGCGCTATGTGATCGTGGGCATCACCGCGCTTGCGGCGGTGATCACCCCGCCGGACGTGCTCAGCCAGCTGATGCTGGCGATCCCGCTAATGATCCTGTTCGAAGGCACGCTCATCGTGATGCGCTTTGCCGAAAAGAAGGACGCGGCGGAGAAAGCCAAAGCGGAAGCAGAGGCGGCCTGACCCTGCAGCGTCTGCTCGATCAGCCGTTTGCCGTTACGCCAAATCCGTGTCTTGGAAAGTGCACGTTGACCGCGCCGGTGAGTGCGTGTTCACAGCGGATCACTATCGTGTCCCTGTCGCAGCGAAGGAGAACGCCGGGGCTGGGCATGATGCCGTAGTCGACTGGGGCGACATGAACCTTAGTGCCAGGGGGAATGCCGGGGAGGTCGCTCGTCTGATCGACGGCAAGCGGATTAGCCTCACACGCTACTGCGATGGCTTCGTCGGCGGAAATGGCCTCGCCCGGATGCTGCCCGAAAGCGCGCATGCGCGCCATCCATGCTGCTGCGTGTGGCCTCGAGGCCAATAAGTCTGACATGCCGCCACCAGCGTGGATGAACCACAGCATGTGATAGACCGCGAAATCGGCGACGCTCCAGTCCGCGCCAAACAAGTAGGCGCGGCCATCGCCGAGTTGGCTATCCATTTCGGCGAGGAAGCGGGCGTAGCGGGCCTGCGCTTCATCGACCGAGGGGCGGCGCACGTGGGAGCCTCGCGCGAAGTTGGCGCGGTCTTCGGCAAATGCCTGTGCGGCACCCGGATCGGCAAAGAAATTTCCCATGTTTTCAGGCATGAAGCGCAAGGTGACGGCGGCCCAGAACAGCTCGGTATCAACCCAGCGCGCGAGGGTCTGCGCGGCGAGGCGGTGTCTGGCAGGAAACAGGGTGGGGCCGCTACCCCTATCGCCGAGATATTCGGCAATCAGCGCCGTGTCGCAATAGACGTCCGCGCCGACTTGCAGCACGGGAATGCGGCGGTAGCCGCCGGTGAGCGCGATGGTCGAAGGGCGGGGCATGACCATCGAGACCTGCAACGAACGCCATGCCAGTTGTCTCGCCCCGAAAATGGCGCGGACTTTTTCGGAAAAAGGCGATTCCGGATAGTGATGCAGGATCAGTTCGGCCATCACGTTGGTCCTTACTTCTTCGCTGGCTCCGCGCTCGCCGCGCCGCCTTCGGGCTTGCTGGCATCCCACACCTTCCCGCCGCCGACCCAGGTTTCAAGCACCTTGGTCCTGCGGATCTGGGCAGCTGTCGCTGTCATCGGATCGGTGTCGACGAAGATGAAATCGGCGCGCTGGCCGGGCGCGATGCGGCCAAAGCGGCCTTCCGCAAAGCCGGCATGGGCCGCCGCTGACGTATAGCCCGCCAACGCAGTCTCGCGGCCGACGCGTTCCTGCGGTTGCCAGCCGCTCGGAGGTGCGCCGGTCTCGTCCTCACGGCTGAGTGCAGTGGCAAGGCCTGCCCAAGGGTCGGGCAGTTCGACCGGTGCGTCTGATCCGAACGCGAGGCCTGCGCCCGTGCCCTTAAGCGAGGCCCAGGCATAGGCGCCCTTGAGCCGGTCCGGCCCGAGCCGGGCTTCGGCCATCAGCCGGTCGGACGTCTGATGCACGGGCTGCATCGAGGCTATCACGCCGATGGTTTTGGCAAGGCGGCCCAGGGTGGGCCAGTCGGCCGGATCGATCACCTGCGCATGCTCGATCCGCCAGCGCCGATCACCCTTGTAGGTGGCGGAGAGGTCTTCCATCGCGCCGAGCAGGACGGCGTTGGCCTCATCGCCAATGGCGTGGACCGCGATCTGGAAGTTGTCCATCGCGGCGCGGCTCATCAGGTTGCCGAGCTGGGTCTGGTTGAGGCGGGGCAAGCCGCGTGTTTCTGGTTTGTCGTGATAGGGAGTCTTCAGCCACGCACCGCGTGAGCCGAGCGCGCCGTCCATGTAGAGCTTCACCCCGTTGAGCCGCAGCCTATCGGCATAGAGCCATGGGCTCGGTCCGGGGCCGCCGATCTGCACCGTGTTCTCGATCCCGTCGCCATAGGCCATAATCCGGATGTAGAGCTGGTTGGCGTCCCCAGCGCGGCGGAAGGCCTGCCAATCCTGCATCGAGCTGCCCATGTCGGCCACGGCGGTGAGCCCGCGCTTGAAGAACAGGCGCTGCGCCTGCGCCAGCGCGGCATCATGATCGCGCGCGGTCGGCGGCGGCACGTGCGAGGAGACCAGTTCCGAGGCGTTGTCGACCAGCACACCAGTGGGCGCGCCATCGGCACTGTGGATGATTTCGCCGCCCGGCGGGGCCTTGCTGGCCGCGGTGACTCCGGCGGCTTTCAGCGCTGCGGTATTGGCCCAGCCCGCATGGCCGTCCACGCGGTCGAGCCAGACTGGCCTGTCTGCCACCACGGCATCGATTTCGGCGGCCGTGGGGAAGCGGCCGAGCTTCCAGCGTTCCTGATTCCAGCCTCGTCCGATCAGCCACGGCCGGTCCGGATGCGCCTTGGCATAGGCGGCGATCTTCTCCAGCGCTTCGGCCAGACTGTTGGTTTCGGAAAGATCGAGCGTCAGTGCACCGTAGCCGGTGCCCATCACATGGACATGCGCGTCGATCAGGCCGGGCAGCAAGATGCGGCCCTTGCCATCAAGCCGGGCGGTAAAGCCTTTCTTCGGGGTCTTCTCGCCCTCGCGGATCACAGCCTTGATCACCCCGGCGCCATCATAGAGCAGCGCCTTGAAGCGCTCGACATGGCCGTCCGCGCCGATGGTCTGGCCGGCCACGTTGTCGATCAGGGTGTCAGCCCGCGCGGGAGCGGCCACGGCGAGCACGCTGACCGCAGCGACGAAAATGGCGTCTTTGGTGATCATGCATTGCCTTTGCGCGGCAGGCGGCGGATGAGGGCGCTGGTATCCTCGCGCCCGCCGCCCAGGGCCTGCACGTCGGCGTAGAACTGGTCGATCAGCGCGGTGATCGGCACGCTCGCGCCAAGCCCGCGCGCTTCCTCGATCGCGAGGCCGAGGTCCTTGCGCATCCAGTCTACCGCGAAGCCGAAATCGAACTCGTCCTTGGCCATGGTGTGCCAGCGGTTGTCCATCTGCCACGATTGCGCCGCGCCGCCCGAGATCGCCTCGAACACCTTGTCCAGATCCAGCCGCGCGGCCTGGGCAAAGCGCATGGCCTCCGAAAGGCCCGCGATGGCCCCGGCAATGCACATCTGGTTGGCCATCTTGGCAGTCTGCCCCGCGCCCGGCTTGCCCACGTGAACCACGCGCTTGGCATAAGCGGCCAGCACTCCACGTGCGGCATCGACTGCCTTGGCGCTGCCGCCGCACATGATTGAAAGCGTGCCGGCTTCCGCGCCCGATTGCCCGCCGGTGACGGGGGCATCGACGCAAAGCAGCTCCTTGTCGCGGCCTTCCACCGCGATCTGGCGGGCAATCCGCGCTGAGACGGTGGTATGATCGATGAACACAGCACCGCGTCGAAGAGTGGAAAACGCGCCCATCGGGCTTAGCACGACATCGGCGAGGTCGTCATCGTTGCCGACGCAGGTGATCACCACGTCCGCGCCTTCTGCCGCCTCGGCCGGGCTGCTAGCAACGCGCGCCGCAAGGCCGGAATGCGCGGCCTGCCACGCCTCGGCCCGCGCAGCGGTGCGGTTGTAGATTGTCAGCATGTGGCCTGCGGTGCCGAGATGGCGGGCCATGGCCCCGCCCATCGTGCCAAGGCCGAGGAAGGAAACGTTCAGCGGTTCGGTCATGGCAAAGGGTTCTAGCCGCTTTGCCGCCCTGCGCCAGCCCCTGATCGCGCAGCCGACTGTTCTTCGTGTGAATTGCGGCCAATGGGCGCTTGTGCTGCCCTGTGCCCACAGGCTAATTGCTGATGATGCTGCAACGCAACGGAAATTCACAACTGGTGGCCTGGGGCTTCTGGCTCTGCCTGGCGGGGGCGGTGACGCTCGCGCTGCTGCCCCACCCGCCGCATCTGCTGAAGATGGGTGACAAGGCGCAGCACATGCTGGCCTTCGGCACACTGGCGCTGCTTGGCAGCTTTGCCTTCCCGCGTATGCCGAGGCTTCGCCTGGGCGAGCGGCTCTCGTTTCTTGGCGCGCTGGTCGAAGTGCTGCAGGCGATCCCCGCGCTCCGCCGCGATTGCGACATTCGCGATTGGATTGCCGATACCGTGGCAGTCGCGGCGGTGCTGGCGGCGCTCCATCTGCTGCGGTGGCGGCGCAAGGCGGGCTGAGCGCTTGGCGGTTTCCTTGAGCGGGGCTTTCGACTAGGGCGCGTTGCATGACCAAGCCCTCGACCGTCCCGCCCCTCGTGTCTTCCGCCACGCTACTGACGCTGGAGGATATTCGCGCCGCTGCCAAGCGGATCGAGGGGCAGGTGGTGCGCACGCCCACGCTGCACAGCAAGACCTTGAGCGAGATCACCGGCGCGGAAATCTGGCTGAAGTTCGAGAACCTTCAGTTTACAGCGGCCTACAAGGAGCGCGGGGCGCTCAATGCGCTGTTGCAGCTCTCTGACGAGCAGCGCGCGCGCGGTGTGATCGCGGCGTCCGCTGGCAATCATGCGCAGGGGCTTTCCTATCATGGCACGCGGCTGGGTGTGCCTGTCACCATCGTGATGCCGCGGACCACGCCGACTGTGAAGATCATGCAGACCGAGGCGGTCGGCGGCAATGTGGTGCTGGAAGGGGAGACGTTCGACGAAGCATTGGCGCATGCCCGCAAGCTGGAAGACGAGCGCGGGCTGACCTTCATGCACCCGTTCGATGATCCGCGTGTTGCCGCCGGGCAAGGCACGGTCGCGCTCGAAATGCTGGAAGACGCGCCTGAAATCGAAACCCTGGTCGTGCCCATCGGCGGCGGCGGTCTGCTGACCGGCATGGGCACCGCCGCGCGCGGCCTGAAGCCCTCGATCGGGTTGATCGGCGTGCAGGCCACGCTGTTCCCCTCGATGTATGCCAAGCTCAAGGGCCTCGATCTGCCCTGCGGCGGAGACACGATTGCCGAAGGCATCGCGGTGAAGGAGCCCGGCGTGTTCACCTCGGCGGTGCTGGCCAAAATCGTCGACGATGTGGTCCTGGTAGGCGAACCGGCGCTGGAAACCGCGGTTGCGCTACTCCTGCAGATCGAAAAGACCGTGGTCGAGGGCGCGGGCGCGGCGGGGCTGGCGGCGGTGATGACGCACCGCAAGCGCTTCGCCGGGCGTAAGATCGGCCTCGTGCTGTGCGGCGGCAATATCGATACGCGCCTGCTCGCCAATGTGCTGCTGCGTGATCTGGCGCGTTCGGGCCGTCTCGCGCGGCTGCGCCTTACGCTGCAGGACCGGCCGGGCGCGCTGTTCCGTGTGATGCGCGAGTTTGATGCCGGTCAGGTCAACATAATCGAGATCTACCACCAGCGCATCTTCACGCATTTGCCGGCCAAGGGCCTTATCACCGATATCGAGTGCGAAGCGCGCGACCGCGAACAAATCGATCTGCTGGTGGCTGCGCTGCGGGCCAAAGGCTATGACGTGACGCAAGTGGAGCTCGGTTAAGCTTCTTTGGTAAGCGTGCTCTTTCATATCTTCACCCCCGGTCTTCCCGAATCGGGACGCGGCAAGTGTGGCTTGGGCTTTGCCTAAAAAAACGACGGCCATATCCGGCCTTTGATGGTTAATGGGTCTTTCACCAAGCGCCCGGGTGATGCATGTTCCTGTCAACGCGCTGCCAGGCTGTCTGGCGGCGAGAAGGAACCTCAACCGGCTGTGACTGCGCCCGTCCGCTTCCCCCGCTTCTTTGTGACCAGCCCGATGCCTTGCCCCTATTTGCCGGGCAAGACCGAACGGAAGGTGTTCACCGAGCTCAAGGGCCCGAATGCCGACGAGCTCAACGATGCGCTCGGCCGCATCGGCTTTCGCCGCAGCCAGACGGTGGCCTATCGCCCCAGCTGCATCGATTGCAGCGCCTGCATCTCGGTGCGCGTGGTGTCCGATCAGTTCGTGCCGTCCGCTACCCAGCGCAAGAACCTTAAGCGCAACAGCGATCTGATCGTCTCGGCGTGCAAGCCCTGGTCGACGCCGGAACAGTTCGAGCTGCTGCAGCGTTATCTGGCGGCTCGTCACCCCGGCGGCGGCATGGCCACGATGGACGAAATGGATTTCGCCGACATGGTGGAACACACCCCTGTCAAAAGCTATGTCATCGAATACCGTGAGCCGGGTGTGGACGGCAAGCCGGGGAAACTGGTAGGCGCCTGCCTGACGGACCGGCAGGGCGATGGCCTGTCGATGATCTACAGCTTCTACGAACCTGACCACGAGGCACGCCAGGGGCTTGGTAATTTCATCATTCTCGATCACATCCTCCACGCCGCGCGGATCAGGCTGCCCTATGTCTATCTCGGATATTGGGTCGAAGGATCGGCGCGGATGCAGTACAAGGTTCGTTACCGCCCGCTCGAACGTCTGGGCCGTGAAGGATGGGAACGTTTTGACCCCGACGAGCAGGCCCGCGCGATCGATCGCGCCGCGACCGCCACGGGCGCAGACCGGCGGATCGCTGACGATACTGGCAAGGACGGTCTTGCCAGCCCGAAGCCGCAGTATCGCCCCGTTTGAAGCGCGTGTTGCCCCCGGATCGCGGCTAAGGCCGCTTGTCGCGCTGCTGTTCTTGCTGGCTTTGCTGCCGCCGGGCGCCATCAATGTCAGCGCGCAATCGCGCGATGCGGATCAGGCGCTGGAAGAGCTGATCCCCGATGCCGCGATTGATGATCCGGAAAGCTGGGCACGCGATACCGAGGCGGCCAAGGTTGCTTTGCCCGATGCAGCTGCGCTGCTCGCGCCCGATGCCAATGCGCCGCTCGCCGATATTCCGGGGATGACGCTGGAATGGCCGGACGCGGCGACCCTGCCTCCTTTCACGCCGCTTGTCCCCGATGCCGACATTGCCTTGGCCGAAGAGCAAGCCAAGGCTGCCGGCGAAACGCTGCTGCCGGATAGCGACCCGGGCGGCGGCAACCGGGGCTTCGGCCAGATTGCGGATGCAGCGCTGATCCAGGTGACGCCGCAACTCGCTCTCGCGTTCCCGCCGGACATCGAGGCGCTGCCTGAGCGGGAGGTGATTGCCGCGCGCTTCGGCCTGCTCGCGGCGCTGCGCAAGTTCGGCAACGAGGAGGACAACCTCGCGCAGCTGACCCGGCGGGCGCGGCTGGATACCGATCTGCTTCAGCGTATGCTGCGCATTTATGGATACTACGATGCCGAGGTGATCCAGAGCACTACGGGCTTTGCCGCGCCGGCCGAAGGCAGCGGACCGGCTACAGCGATCGATCTCAAGAAGATCGGCGTGCGCTTCGATGTCGTGCCCGGGCCGCGCTATGCGCTCGCGAAGATTTCGCTCGGCGATATTGCTAACGCGCGCGATTTCCCGGCCTTGTCCCGCGCGTTCGCGCTTGCGCCCGGCGATCCGGTCAACTCCGACCGGATCGTGGCGGAGCGGGAAAACCTTATAACCGCGCTGGGCGAGGGGGGGCATGCCTTTGCTGAAGTTGGCCAGCCCGATCTGGCGATCGATCACGCGCTGCGCACCGGCGATCTCACGCTGCCGGTTGCGAGCGGCGGCCAGTATGTGATCGGTGAGATCCGCAGTTCGCTGCCCGGATACCTATCTTCGCGGCACCTTGGGCGCATCGCCCGCTTCCGCAGTGGTGATCCGTTCCGCCGCGCGCTGGTCGATGATCTTCGTCAGGCTATCCTCGCCACCGGGCTGGTCTCGGTTGTCACCGTCACCCCGCGTGAGGCGGTGCCCGCAGCGCCAGGGGCCAAGCTGGGCGTTGCAGACATCGACGTCATGCTCACCAAGGCGCCGCAGCGCACGATTGCCGGGCTTGTCGGCTATTCGAGCGGCGAAGGCTTGCGCATGGAGGCGAGCTGGGAAAACCGCAATATGTTCCCGCCCGAAGGCCTCGTGCGCTTTCGCGGGGTGGTCGGCACGCGCGAACAGCTGGCCGGCGTAACTTTTCGCCGCAACAATTTCCGTGGGCGCGATCAGGTGCTTTCCGCAGATCTCTACGCGCAGACCCGTCGGACCAGCGCCTTTCGCGCGCGCACGCTCTCGTTCGAGACCACGTTCGAGAAGCAGACCACGCTGATCTTCCAGAAGGACTGGGTCTGGTCGGTGGGCCTTGAAATTCTGGCCACAAGCGAACTGCCGGCCACGGCGGGGGCCACGCGCACCACATATTTCATTGGCGCGCTGCCCTTGCGCGGGGCCTATGATGGTAGCGACGACCTGCTCGATCCCAAGCGCGGTTTCCGTGTGGCGCTGCGCTTCAGTCCCGAAATTTCCGTGCAGAACGGCACGCGCTCCAGCTATGTGCGCGGGCAGCTGGATGCGAGCGCCTACCAGCCGGTCAGCAGCCGGGTGATCGTCGCCAGCCGCATCCGGCTGGGCACGATTCCGGGCGTGAACGTGGCCAGCATCGCGCCTTCGCGGCGGCTCTACGCCGGTGGCGGCGCGTCTGTGCGCGGCTTTGCGTTTCAGGCGGTGGGGCCGCGCGATGCGCTGGGCAACCCTAGCGGCGGGCGCAGCCTCAGCGAGTTCTCCCTCGAAGCGCGGGTCAAGACCGGGCTGATGGGCGGCGCGGTCAGCCTCGTGCCGTTCATCGATGCCGGCACGGTCGGCATCGCTGCCTCGCCCACCGTCAAGGGCGCGAAGTTCGGCGTGGGCATTGGCATGCGCTATCAGACGAGCTTCGGGCCGATCCGCGTCGATCTCGGCACCCCGCTCAACCCGGCCAAGGGCGACCCCCGGATTGGCGTCTATGTTTCGCTCGGGCAGGCGTTCTGATGGCCGAAGACCTGCGGCCCGAAGCAGCGCCTCCCGCAACGGTTCCAAGCCCCCGCCGCTTCGCCTGGCTGCGCGGACTGGTGCTGGCGGCCGTGCTGCTGCTGGTGGCCGCAGGCGGCGCGGCGGTCGTGCTCGATTCGCCGCTTGGCCATCGCTTCGTGGCAGACCGGATTGCTGCGCTTTCGCCCAAATCGGGCCTGCGCATCCGCATTGGCCGCATCGATGGCTCGCTGCTTGGGTCGATGACCTTGCATGAAGTTGCGCTCAGCGATGCCGATGGGCGGTTCATGGTCGTGCCCGAAGCCGCGCTCGATTGGCGGCCCATGGAATGGCTGGGTCTCGACAGTCGCCGCGGACTTGATATTCGCCGCCTGATCCTGAAGCGCGGCACCTTGCTGCGCGCGCCAAGGCTCAATCCGGGCGATCCCGATGCGCCGATCCTGCCCGACTACGATATCCGCATCGACCGGCTCGCGGTGGAGAACCTCACGGTCGAGAAGAGCGTGTTCGGCCAGCGGCGGCGCGTGGACTTCGCCGCGAAGGCCGACATCGCGGGCGGGCGCGCGCTGATTGATCTGGGCGGCCAGCTCGGCGGGCGCGATCGGCTGAAGCTCCACCTCGATAGCGAGCCGGACCGCGACAAGTTTACGCTCGATCTGCGCTACAATGCGCCGAGGGACGGGTTGCTCGCCGCGCTGACCGGGGTGAAGCGCGATATCACGGCAAACGTGCGCGGCAGCGGTAGCTTCAGCGAATGGCATGGCTGGGGCGTGGCGCGCGCCGGCGGCCAGCGCATCGCCGGATTCCTGCTCGACAACCGCGCGGGGCGCTATCGGCTGGCAGGACAGATTTTCCCGCGCGATCTGCTGACAGGCACGGCGCGGCAGGCCGTTGGCGAAAAGCTTTCGATTCTGGCGGAAGGCACGGTCACGCGCGCCGATCTCAAGGGCCGGGTGTTTGCGGGCGGGGCGGCATTCAAGGGCATGGCGGCGGGCGCGGTCGACTTGGCGAACCGCCGCGCCATGGCGGTGAAGCTGCGCGCGCTGCTGATCCGGCCCGATCTGGTGATCCCCGGGCTCACGCTGGCGGGCGTGAGCCTTGATGCAACGGTCGATGGCCGTTTCACGGCGCTCTCGGTGATCCATGATCTGCGCGTCGCTCGCCTGAAAAGTGGGACAATTGTGGCCGAAGGGCTGCGCACTGCGGGCACCGCGCAATGGGACGGGCAGCGCCTACGCCTGCCGCTGGCGATCACCGCGACGCGCCTTGTGACGGGCAACCGCCAGATCGATCCGCGCCTGCCCGGCGCGCGGATCGACGGCGATGTGCTGATCGGCGCAAGGCAGATCACATCCGAGCGAATCGATGTCGCGCTGAAAGGCCTTGCCGCAAAGTTGGTGCTGCGCGGCGATCTTGCGCGCAGCAGCTTCGCGCTGTCGGGTCCGGTCACGGCCAAGGGGCTGCTGCTGCCCGATCTCGGCATGGCCGACGCCGATGCCAGCGTGGCGCTGAGGTTCGGCGGCGGACAGCCGTGGTCGTTCGAGGCGAACGGCGCAGGGCGCATAACCCGGATCGACAACGCCACGCTTGCTTCGCTGACCGGGGGCAATGTGCGGCTGCGCGCGGCGCTCAGCTATGGCGAACGGCTTCCGCTGCTGCTGCGCAGCGCCGATCTGACTTCGGTCAAGCTCGCCATGGCGCTGCGCGGCACGCTTGCTGCCGATGGCG